>NZ_JBIMPP010000069.1:0-41908 GCF_043906805.1 Actinomadura sp. SCN-SB
CTCGCCGCATGCCTTGACATCTATCTGGACACCTATGTCCAGAACCCGCTGATCTTGAAGCTATGGCTGCGGCGCAGGGCCGGGGAGGCCGCCGATCTGGGGGACATGGAGGGGCAACTCCTCCTGCCCGAGTTCAGCCGGTACGCCGCCCTCTTGCGTGACGCGGCCCCATCGGATCTGGACATCGACTACATCCTCTCGGCGGTCAGGTGGATGGTGGAGGGCTTCCTGACCAGCGGCGTCATCCATAGCGACCCGGAGCGACATCCCGGGCATCCGCAGGGCGTGCACAGATTGCCCTCAGACCTCGATGACTTCCGCACCTTCTTCAAACAGGTCATGGACCGGCTACTACCACTTCCGGACGAGCCTTGACCCCAAGCGTGGCCGACCGCTGAGCCCAACGATCCACCAGCAGCCGCTTGACGAATATCGGAGTCGCTGATGTCCCTGGCGGTGACGTCCTTCGGGCGTGGAAATCAGGTGTGGTGCTGCTCGCCGACGTCGAGGAATGTTTGGCGCCGGTGAGCCCGTATAGGAGTCTGATCGCTGGGAGCCGCTTCCGGGGTCCTGCATTGTTGCCTTGGGCACGTGATTCCACATCGTATGTCCCCTGTCGGTTCCGGCGGGCAGTCCCGCTGGTTTCGATCACCGTCCGCGCCGGGACAGGACGATCGTCATGGACGAGGGTGTCGAGCAGGCCGCCGAGCTGCTGGAGCGGGTGGCGGCGCTGGATATCGGGAAGGCGTCGCAGTGGCGTGTGTGCGGGTGCCGCACGAGCGTATGCCGGGTCGACGCCGGCAGGAGGTGCGCAGGTTCGCCGCAACCACCTCGGCGTTGCTGAGCTTGCGGGCCTGGCTGGTGTGCCAGGGCGTGACCCGGTGCGTCATGGAAGCGACGTCGGCGTACTGGAAGCTGCCGTTCTACCTGCGGAGGAACGAGGTTGAGTGCTGGTGGCGGGCGCCCGCGAGGTCAAGGACGTGCCTGGACGTCCGAAGACGGACAGGATCGACGCGGTGTGGTTGTGCAAGCTGGCCGAGCGGGGCATGCTGCGCCCCTTGTTCATCCCGCCGACCTGGCGGGGAACTGCGGGACCTGTGCCGCTACCGCCGGGTGCTGATGCAGGAACGCACCCGGGAAAAGCAGCGCGCCGAGAAGCTGCTGGAAGACACCCAGATCAAGCTGTCGGCCACCATTTCCGACATCTTCGGTGTTTCGGGCCGGGCGATGCTGGAGGCCCTGATCGCCGGGCAGCGCGACCCGAAGGTGCTGACCCAGACCTGTCCCGAGGGCGATGCGGCCCGGGACGTGCACGAGTCGAGCGCGCATTCTGGGTGCTGGCCGCCACCCGTGAACTGGAAAGATCAGATTCTGGATCTGCGTACCAACCAGACGCCCCGGCACCTGGATGCTGCGCACGCGGGTGACGCTGAGCGTGGTGCATGCGCCGAGAAGGAAGGTCCACTCAGAACCCGGCCGGGTCGAGCAGGCGGTTTAGGTTGATTGCTCGCTACCGCCTGCTTGGAGGTGAACGGTCTGTCAGCGTTGGGAACGCGGCTTCTCGCACTTCCAGTTGGATGCGTCGTCCAGATCGCCGCCACGGAATCTCGCGGTGCGGGGTTCGGGGTTCGCGGAAGCGGCGGAAGAAGCGGCGGAAGTCGAAGGGCCCGTTCTGGGCGCCATCGGCGGCCGCCTGCTGCAGGCGCCGGTGCAGTGCCGGGTCGTCCAGATCGAGGTCGGTGAGGAAGTCGACGTCGGCGCTTCAATGCGCGCCGGGAACCCGTGCCTGCCGGTGAAGGATGCGGTTCCGGGCGCCGGCGGGCGGGGAGTGTCAGTCTTCAGGGCGAGGTCTGTCCCCGGATAGGCCGGGAGCGGGACGCTCTCGGGGCGTGAGTTCGTAGGAGCAGATCATGAACACGCGTTCGGGATGATGGAGGTCGTCCGGGAGCCGGAAGGTGCCCTGGGGGCGCCTGGCCCGCCCGTGGTTGGCCCAGAGGGCGATGTCGTCCAGGACCCCATGGAAGAAGCCAGGCCAGTCGTCTCCCGCGACACACCTGATGCGGTGTTGTTGTCCGCCGGTCTCGGCGAATCGGATGAGCCGGTGCGCGCCGGGCACCGCATCGTCGGCCTCGACGAAGAGGTCGATCCGGTTGACCCGCACGCCGTGCGGTCCGGCGACGAAGGGGAACATGCCACGGCTGAGCACCACCGGGAGCTCCCGCGGCCTTTCCCCGTGCGCTGGTCTTAGTCGTGTCCATGCGTCCGGCATGTCGTGCTGGATGTCGAAGTAGCGCACGCCCTCGCCCGGCAGGTGGTGGCCGGCGGTGGCGGCTGCCGCCTCCCGCAGTGCCTCGCCGCCTTCCCTCGCCGTGTAGTTCAGCGTGAGGACGAAGTCGGACAGCGTGCCGAGATCGAAGTGGTTGTCACCGGGGGGCAGTTCGACCCGCCACCGTGATACGGCCCCCGCGAACGCGAACGGCAGGCGCCGCTCGTCGCGGAAGTTCAGCTCGAACAGGCCGGTCTCGTTCTCCTGACCGGTGGACGTCGCGATCGCCTCGCCGGCGATGTACCGGTGCCGGACGCGGGGGTCTCCGGGTGCCGCGAGGTAGCCGCGGCCGGGCGCGCCGTCCGGGCAGCACGCGGCCGACTCGGCCAGTGCGGGACTCACCCGGGTGCTGCTGCCGAGCAGGCTCAGTCGGCAGTGCACACCGGTGTAGGGGCTGGTCACGCATGGTGCTGTGACGGCGACGTGGCTGATCAGGCGGTGGTAGTGACCCGGGAAGTCCTGGTCGAGCATCCACTCGGCGATGTCGAACTCGCAGCGGCCCGTGGCCTTCAACCGCAGGAACTGCAGCGGGAAGTGGGTGCGCAGCGAGATCCTCTTGGTGAGCTCGTATTCGCGTTCGTTGGTGTCGCTGTAGGCCTGCTCCATCTGGTGCAGCGCGAGGGCCAGCCGTTCTCCGCTCTGCAGCCCCTGGTGGAGATCGTCCCATGCCGGGTCGGGGGGTACGAAGCTCCTCCTGGTGTGACCGCGTTCGTAGCGGAACGCCGCCTCGGCCTGCCGCGCGGCGTGCAGCGCCAGCTCGTAGGTTTGGGCGTGCAGGGCCGTCGTCTCCTGCTGGAGCCACAGGTACAGCTCGGATGAGGTGAAGCGGTCGCGGAGGAAGTCGTGGATCTCGGCGGAGTGCTCGATCTGCCGACGCTGGTGGTTCAGTTCCCGCAGAGAGATGTCGCGGCGGCGCTCGGCGGCCCGGATCTGCCGGGCGACCTGCTTCAGCTCCAGTTCCAGCACCTCTTTCTGGTGCTGCCACTCGTCCGCGCGGCGCTCCCAGCCCGACTCGGTGACGCGCAGGCCGGCCGTCGTCGTCCCGATCTCCGCGGTCGTGTTGTGGACGCGGGCGATGGCGGCGAAGAACTGGGAGATCTTCGTCCCGATGGGCAGTTCGACGAAGTTGGACGGGAAGCCGACGTACTGGTCGGGGACCGCCGCGAACGCCTGGCCGATCCCCTCCGACAGGCTGCCGCCCGCGCGCAAGCTGAGCGCGGAGTTCGTCAGCGCGCCGTGTTGCGCTTCACGGTTGTTCAGCCCGCTTTGCAGGAGCTGGACGTAGTAGCGGAAGCGGGCCTGGGTCATCTCCCTGGTGGCCTGGAGCGCCTGGAACTGCCAGTCGGCCTCGCGCCATTGCTGCTTCCGTACGTCCAGCGCCAGGTTCAGCAGCTCACGCTCATGCGTCGCGCGGACGGACGCCAGGTATTCGGCGTCACCCTTTTCATGGGCGGAGAGCAGCGCTGCCCCCAGCCCGCGCACCTCCGCGGTGAGTTGCTGCGCCCGCTGCAGGAGGATCGTGAAGCGGTACGGGCTGGGCTGGGCGCACCATTCGTCCTCCTCCAGGCACAGCTCGTCGGCGGTACCGGGTCCGGCGTCCGGGCCCGTCGGGTGCGGCGTCGCGTAGGTCGTGGCGTGCACACGGCGGACGCGGTCGAGCCGGTCCGCGGTCGTTTCGTAGAGACCGAGCAGCCGGGGGTTGAGCCTCGCGGGCTCTGGCTCGAACTCCTCGACGGTCATCGGCTTGGCGATACGTCCTCGCGCCAGGACGACGCGGCGGGGCCGGGGGCCGAGGATGCGCGCGGCGGTGCCGTACACGAGCCGTGCCCGCTGGGCTGCCTCCGCGGTGCCCTCCCGCAGGGCGGCGTCGCCCAGTGACACGAGAGTCTCCAGGTAGTGCAGGGTGATAGCGCGCCGCCGGAACTCGTCTTCGGCCGGTGCCGTGCCGTCGTGGGACCAGGTCGCGTCCGAGCGCAGCGGGGCGAAGGAGGTCTCATATGCCCTGAGCGCCGCCTCGAACCGGCAATGTGAGCGCAGGTGGCCGGCCATGGCGACGGCGGGCGCGAAGGGGCGCCGCGGGGTCAGCGGCGCGCCCGGCGCTTCATAGGCGAAGTACGGGAAGGCGGCGAGCCGTCCGAGGAACGAGGGCTCCTCTTGGGCGTCCCCGCCGCCATCGTCCTCGTCATCGGTGGGGTGGGGGAGCGGCGGCAGCGGCGCCGCCTGGTCGTCGGGCAGGTCGTAACGGAATCCGGGCGGAACGCTCGCGTCGTGGCCCGGCACCGGCTGCACGGCGTTCATCACCTCGAACGTCAGCGAGTCGCCGCGCCTTCCGTGGAAGAGCAGCCCGGGTGGCGCGCCGGTCGTGGCGACGAGATCGGCCGAGCATCGCGGTTGCCCGAACTCGCCGTTGTGCACCCTGCACCAGGCGAGCCGGACGCCGGGCTTGGAATCCCAGCGCAGCAGGCCGGGCAGGATCCGCGGGTCGTCCCACGACCAGGCCGCGTTCTGCGCCTCGTCCGGCTGGGTGTAGCGGCGGGCGTCGACGAGCCAGAAGTAGTACTCGTCCACCATGGCGGGGTGGTCGCCTCCGCATTCGGCGCAGCACGCCGCGGCGCGCCGGTCCGGGCGTGTGGTGAACCGGGCGGACGCCTGGGGCGGGCCCGCGGCGGCGACGCGCACGAACCGGCTGCCGAGCCTGACCGCGGCCTGGATCCACAGCGGGGGCGTCCCGTTCTCGGAGAGCCTGCGGTGTTCGGACGTGGCCAGCCACGACGGGCGGGCGTGCAGTTCCGGCGTGCCGCCGAGCGTGAAGCCCTGGAGGCCGGACAGCCGGCGCAGCCGGGACGGCTCGTCCTGCATCAGCGTGAGCCCGTTGTCCGGACGCTCGCCCGGCAGGTACACCTGACCGCCGCCGGCAGGTATGGCCACCGCGGACCGGCGCAGCCCGTTCTCCAGGAGCCGGAACGCCTCACTGTCGCGGGCCTCCTCCAGTTCGTCCCAGTCGATCCAGTCCTCGCGATAGAGGGTGCGGCGTTGGTCGGCCGCCCATACGCGGTGGCTGGCGAACCGCCGGTCCCAGAGCTGGACGAACGCGGGCGGCACCTGCCAGCCGGGTTCCAGCCCGAGCCGGGCGCGCTGCACGAACGTCTGGACGGCGCCGATCGCCTCGGCGACGCGGGTGCGGCTCTCGGCGTACCCTGCCTCGACGTCCAGCAGGAGCAGGTCGGTGAGGTCCGCCGCATTCCCGGCTTGCCCGCCCTGCGGCAGGGGCAGGCGGTCCATGCCGCAGAGGTAGGCGAGCAGAGCATGCCGGCCCCGCTCGCGCAGCCCGTCGTTGAGCGACCGGAGATCGGCGTACCGGCGCGGCTCCCCGCTGCCGAGGCAGCCGTCCCGCACGTAGCCCATGAGGTTGGCGTCACCCGGCTCGCCGCCGTCCGCGGGGACGGCGCCGGGGTCATCGGCGGCCCACAGGTCGGGGCGGGCCTCCCGGATGTCGCGCTCCGACAGGTTCCGGCGCAGCGCCCGAACCCACGCGTCCGCCCGCCACACGCGCAGCGGCCAGCGCTCGTCCACCAGGTCGTCCGTGGTCACCGCGGCGTCCGCGAAGTAGCGCGTGACCAGACCGTGGTGGTCGATGCCGACGCCGAGGTACCAGACGAGCTGGGCGGGGTCGTCGGGGTGGTTCTCGGCCGCCTCGTGGAACAACAGCCAGACGGGACGTTCCGGTGCGGTGCGGGCGGACTCGCGCATCATCGTGTAGTCGAAGATCCGCTCCCACCAGTCGAACATCGCCGTCCGGCGCCGCACCGACGGGGCGGCTCGCAGATCCTGGTCGGGGGTGGGCCGGTGGTAGTTGTCGTCCACGGGCAGCAGGTTGAAGTCGAGGTGGGCGTGATGGACGCCGAATCCCCTGTCATCGCGGTGGTACGACCGTCCGGCGAAGTCCGATGCGTGGGCGAGCAGGTGGCCGATCTCGGACTGGCCGTCGTCCGACTCCGGCTCGGCGGACAGCCCGAACCGGTGGACGAACAGCATCGCCTTGAACGCGCGCTGGTAGGTGCGGCGGATGTCGCGCAGGGTGGAGGTGTAGCGCAGGGTCAGGAACCGCTGCGGCGTGTTCTCTACGTTGTCGAGACCGTCGGCCAGCGTCCCGTCCTTGCGGTCGCGGAACAGCTGGGCGACCGGGATCGTGACCGGCCGCTCGCCGTCGTTCCGCCCGTCGTCGCCGCGCCGCGCGTATGCGATCTGCAGTCCCCCGCTGATCGTATGGAGGTCGTCCGTGCCGGCGAACGCGGGCGCGGGCTGCGCCAGCTCGACGGTGACCCGGTACGTCCCCTGGCGGAGCCGTACGGGTGCCGAACGGCCGGGCGGCGCGGATTCCCCGGCCCAGGCATGGCTGAGCAGCGTCCACACCTGGCGACCGCGGCGCAGCCGGACCCGCCAGCGTCGGACGGGGAACGCGTCCGGGCCGGGAGGTTCGCCCTCCGCTGCGGGAGCGCCCGCCAGGAATTCGTACTCACCGTGGCGCTCGATGAGGAGTTCACCGGTCCAAACCGCGGTGTAGCCCTGCGCGCCACCGAGCACCGCGCCGTTCGGGTCGGCGAGGGCGAAGCCGTTGCGGACGGCGGCGTACTGCTGCTGAGCGTGCGTCAACGTGAGCCCCATCGAGGGCACGATCGTCGGCACGGGCGCGTTGCGGGCGTTCTGCGCCGTCCCGAACGGGGCCATCCGGCCGCGGACCTCCCGCCACCCGGCCGGGCCCCCGTCAGGACGCAGCTCGCCGAGCGCGCCGGTGCCGGTGAGCCCGAGCAGCGCCGCGAACGCGCCGCCCGAGGGCTGGTCGGGCCAGGTGACGGCCGGCGGGGCGCCCGAGTCGTCCTCCCAGGGTGTCAGACCGCGGTTCTCGTCCGCGAACAACCGCCGGAGCAGCTGCCAGGCCAGCTCCGCGGTGCCCGCGCGCTCGCGCCCGGTCCACGCGGTGACGTGCCCGGCCAGATGTTCGGCGATCAGTTCGCAGCGGGTGTGGGCGAGCGCGAACGACCGCTGGAAGTAGTCCCAGCGGGACTGCTCGTCGGGCTCTTGGAGCAGCCGCTCCTCCGCCTCGGTGAAGTCGGCGAACAGGAACGCCAACGGGGCCAGGTCGGCCCGCGGCATGAAGTACAGCCGCTTCACGGCCGCCTGTTCGTCATCGTTCAGCCGGCGGAGGCGACAGAGCTTTTCGATGACCGCCTCGTCGGACAGCGGCAGCTGTGACCACAACTGCTTGGCGCCCGTGTCGTATCGGAACGGACCCGCGTGCGGCGTGTTCCACATGCGCGGCGCGGTGTCGCCCAGGTCCGTCCGGTACTGCCGCCGCTGCGGCGGAACGGTGTGCCCCGCCGCCTCCAGCACTGACGGGAAACAGTGCTCGCCGACGGCCCGCAACGGATCCTCCGCACCCGGCTGTGCCTGCAGGCCGAACCGGTCGCGCATCGCCGACTCGATCCGGGGCCACGTCCAGCGCCGGACCTCGCCGTCGGCCACCTCGGCGTCACGGAGGGCGAGCCGCAGCCGCCACAGCGAGAACTCCCGGTCGTCGTCCGGCAGGCCGAGCGGCGAGTCGAGCGCCTCGTTGCCGGGCTGCAGCGGGAACGGGTCCTCGCCGTCGAGGTGGGCGTCGTCGAACAGGTACAGGACCTCGCCGACCCCGAAGTCGGACGCGTACACCTTCGCCAGCACCTCGGCGAACCGCAGCGTGTGCGCCGGGCGCGCGTGCCAGGTGTCGCCGTCCGCGCCGGGGTCGAACCCGGCCAGGACGGACAAGGCGTCCAGGTTCTCGGCCAGCAGTTTGGTGAATCCGCTCGGCCGGACGTCGCAACGGTGACGATGGGTCGCGTACCGCTGCACGGCCTCAATGAGCCGGTCGCGGGCCCACTCCCACCGCGGCGTGCCGGGACCGGCCCACAACGCGAGCAGGTGGGTGCGGGCGGCGCCCGTCGCGTTCTCGCCGGCCGCCGTCCCATCGGTGAGGGGTGGGCCGAAGTCGTCCAGCAGCATCTGGAGCGCGGCGAGCTGCCGGACAAACCCAGGGGCGATGTTCCCGTTCTCGTCGAAGAGCCCCAACACCTCGCAGATATCGCGCAGGACCGGGAAACCGTGCCCGCCACCTCGACTCGACCGCAGCGTCCGCCACAGACGGATGAACACGGCCAGCCGCCGCAGCGCAGCGGTCCGGTCGTCGTCCTCGAGCTCGATGCGGTCGCCGGTCAGATCGCACGCCTCGCACTCGGGGAACCCGCCGGTCTTCCCGAACGGGACGTACCGGCACTCGGACAGCTCCCGCAGCTCGCAATAGTCAAGGCCGGTGCGCCGCAGGAACTCCGGCACCTGCAGAACGATGTCGGTCCAGTGCTGCTCCCCGACCATCTCCGACGCGAAGCCGAACAACTCCCGGACCGTCAGCCGGCCGTCCTGCGGTTCGAGACCGGCGTCGCGGGTGTAGAGCAGGTCGTACTCTCGCGCGGTGATGCCCAGGTACTCGCGTGCGATGTCGGTCCGCACCGGGTAACGCCACAGATGCCGCTGGAATCCGTCCGGCTCGGCCGCCGGATCGAGGACGAGTTCGGTGATGTCGCGGCGGAAGTTCCGCATCGTCTCGAACCGGCTCGTCCGCAGGTGCCGCAGATAGGAGCGGTTCACGTCCACCGGCTGGTCGTAGGGCAGCTCCGGTGCGGTGAAGGTGGTCCGCAGCGCGGCGTAACCGTCCCCGGACGCCGGCGTCGAGTGCTCTGGGACCGCCCGCACCGCCGCGGCGTCCGCGCCGTCGGAGGTGTCGCGGACGGCGCCGCCCGCGAACGCTCCCGGGTCCCGGGCCGCCCGCTCCAGCGACTCGTTCACGAGGTCGGCCATCGGTATTGGCGTCTGCTGGTTCGCCCGCGTTACCCGCAACGACCCCAGCGGGCCGCGCCGCCCCTCCACCAGCCGACCGAGGGAACGCCGCTCGCCGTCCTCCGGCGTCGGCGTCTCGCACGTGGCCGCTGTGGACAGCCGCAGCAGGTCCTTGAGATACGCGAACTCGCCGAGCCGGTCGAGGTGAGGCGGGGGCACGCAGTCGGCAAGGTGTCCGTCGTTCACGGGGCGGAAGCTCGTCTCCTGCTCCTCTTCGTCCTCTTTCCGCTCCGCCCGTCCATGGACGGTCTCGGCGTGCTCGTACGCCGCGCTGCCCGCCACCGCAGCGCGGAACTCCTCCAGCGAGAGAGCCGTGACCTGCGCCTTGCTGGTGAACCCCCGTGCGTACAGGGCCTCCAGCACCGAGAAGCGCAGCTCTTCCGGCACGTCCACGGCCAGCATGGACAGCTCGTTGATCGTCTGAACGGCCTGCTCCAGCCATGCCCGGGCCACCGGATCGTCAGGGAACACCACCCCCAGCGCCTGCGCCATCCTGCCCTCGTCGAGCGGCTGAGCGAAGTCGAGGTCGGCGCCGTAGGCCGTTCCGAACGCCAGGAGCCGGTCGTCCTCCACCGACCCGAACAGCGGCGGCGCGCCGGCTCCGTCCCGCCGGGATTCCGCGCCCCCGCAGGTTCGGCGGCGAAGAACCGCTGGACGTGCTGAACGAACGCGGCGACCCGTTCGTCCGGCTCGCCCGGCCTCGTGAACGCGGGCAGTCGCGACGTCAGCACCTGGCCCGCGTCGTCACGGAAGAAGCCCTGCCAGTCCACCGGCGTCTTCGCCGCCAGTTCCGGCGCGGAGTCCACGCCCAGCTCGTCCTTGATCGCCTGGCTCAGCGGCGTGCCGCCCTCGACCACGTGCCCATCGGTCAGTGCGAGCAACACCAGGTCGAGGTGCTCCTCCGCAAGCTCCTGGCGTTGCCAGAACGCACTGATGTCCCCGCCCTCGAACCGGAGCCACGCCCGCACAGCGTCCCGGATCGACGCCGCGTCGTCCAGGTCCGCGTGCGGTGCCGTCCCCTGCACCGCCCCCAGGGCGCGCAGCCGCCGCACCGCCTGCGGGATCCCCACTTTCAAGGGCTGAGGGTCGTCCGGATCGGCCCTGTCGGACAGCTCGATGGTCACCGGGTCGATCACCCGTGCCTCCGCCGCCGCGTTCAGCGCGACGAGCAGCCGCGCCTCCTCTTCGTAGGTGGCCAGCGCGTACCGCTGGACCCCGTCGATCGACGGTGAGAGCACCGCCCCCAGCGCGTAGAAGTACGCCGCCGGCACGGTGAAGTCCGCGTTCACCACCGCGTCCCGCGCCACGTCGTCGAGGACGACCCGGATCTGCTGGAACCGCGTCCCCGTCGCCGCCGGTCCGGGCAGCACCGGGAAGAGCAGCCCCGCCTGCCGAGCCTTCCCGCTCAGATCCTCCGCCCTGACCGCCGCCGACAGCGCGAAGACATACCCCGTCAGCCGTTCCGCGTCCGCGTCGGCGGTCGCGTAGTAGGACAGCAGCGTCCCCTCGAACTGGCTGCGGTCCTGGTCGTCCTCGGCCGCTTTGCGTCCGGTGTACATCTCCTCGAGCTTGGCGATCTGCTGGTCGTGCGCCGCGCCCTCCGGCGTGGGCAGCGGCCGGAACCGCTGGTTCGCGATGATCTCGTTCGCCACATGCCGCGCCTGCCGAGCGGTCAGCCCGGCCAGCCCGTCCGGGGCCGGCTCGGCGGTCAGCACCGCCTCCACCGCCGTCCGCAGCCGGTCGAACGGAGGTGGCGTCCCATCCGGCGGCAGTTCGATGTACATGCCGGGGTCCGCGTCCTCCGGTGGGGGCGCGGGCAGCGCCAGGTACAGGCTGGTCGGCTCCAGCCTCCGGTACTCGCCCGGCGTCGGCGCGTCCGCCAGTTCCACGCTCGGCACGTTGTAGTACACCTCGTGCCGCACGAACTGCCCGTCCGCCCTGCTGAACTCCAGTCGGACGTCGCTATTCCCGAACTCGGCCCGCTGCCCGGTCACCTCGATCACCGCGGTGGCCACCGAGAACGGCACCGGCACCGGCGGGAGGCCTCTCGGCACTACGTGCTGGACGATCGTTGTCAGCGGATTGGGCTCCCAATCCGGAAGCGGCGGCCGGTAGGTCGCCGACCCCAGTCGCACCTCCTCGTCCTCCCGCGCCGCCGCCAGCCGCCGATCGACCGCCGTGATCGTCAGCCCCTCCAGATACTCCTGGAACTCCACCGGCCCCACCGGCTCCACCGGCCGCAACCGCAGAACAATGAACAACGACATGACTCCTCCGGGTGTCTGGCTACGGGGCCGCTGGGACTGGTTGTCGGGATGCGGACGGGGCGGTTCGTGTGAACTCGTCTTTATGGGCGGTCGCCTCGATGGGAGCCTTGGCGGCATAGTTGGCGCCCCAGCCCAATATTCCCTTGCTCAGGGGATCGAGCGCTGGGTCGAACAACAGGCCGCCGACAGACATGTTGCGCGGGCGGATATCGTTGAGAAGTGTCCCCATGCGGTAGGTGCCGCGGCCAAAGCCCGACCAGAATTTTTGGGTGAACCAACCAGAGGTTGTCATGGCCTTACCGGCGTCCTTGGTAAAGATCATGCCCTCGCTGACGAAGTGCGGTACCGCGAGATCACCCAGTTTCTTCAACCCCTGCTCTTGCGCCTCGAGTGCCGCCGTTGCCCAGCTCTTCATCAGGCTGCCGGACTCGGGCAGGGGCCGTTTCACGAACCAACCCTCGGCCGCGAGCAGTTGAGTCCGGGGCAATCCGGGGAGTGTCCGCCACGCTTCGGGTGATGCCTTCGCCGCATACTCTCGTGCGGCGGCCGCGGACGCCTCGGCCGCGACCAGGGGTGCCGCCTCGGCCGCGGCATGCGGTGCTGCCTTGGCCGTGACCGCTACGGCTTCCTTGGCGAGGAGGCGCGCGCCGCCGCGAACCACCAGCTTCCCAACACCCATGACAAGCGACTTCACGAGAAAGACATCGCTGATGGCGAGAAGCCCCCAGAGCGTTCCTCGGACGTAGTTGCCTTGCTGGAAATGATTCACTGATTCTCGTCCGGAACCCCAGATAGGTATGAGACTCTCCCAAAATCCCGGCTCGCCGACGGATTGACGCGTGGTCATGGGCGGCGACGTTGAAACCTCCGGGCGAGATTGCTGGGTTTCCTCTTCAAGGGGAGGCGCGACCGGCTCGTTCCCGGATGAGTCGATGAATCTAACGGGATTGGTATCTGCGTATGCATAAAGATTCGCCCTTTCGGGGCTCTGGACCGGGTCGGGGGCGGTCCAGCGGGTTTGGTGGGGGGCGTAGTAGCGGGCGCCGTGGTAGGAGAGACCGTTTTCGGGGTCGTGTTCCTTGCCGGTGTAGCGGTAACGCTTTGGGGTTTCGGTGCCTGAGCGGACGGCCTGGTAGGACGTCGTGCCGTAGGGGTGGAACTCTTCGCGAGTGATGATCTGGGCGGCGGCGTCGAGTTCGAGGAAGGCTGAGCCGAGGTGGTCGGGAAGCTGGTAGCGGGCGAGGCGGGCGGCTCCGCGGTCGTGGCCGGACGTCCTGGTCTCGACGAGGGCGACCAACTGCTGGCCCGCGAGGACGTGAAGCGTCTCGCGTTCCAGGGTGACGTTCCCGGCGTGGTCGTACTCGCGGTGGATCTCGAACGCGCCGAGGTAGAGGCGTTCGGACCTGCGGCCGCCGGAGACGGCGTGGTCGGTGGCCTTGCGTACGCGCTGCCCGGAGGCGTCGTAGAAGTAATGGGTGAGAGGGCCGTCCGGGGTACGGGAGGTGGCGGCCAACTCGTCCTTGTGGTTCCAGCGCATGGTGGGCAGCCCCGGCATGGCTGTCAGGTTGCCGTGCTGGTCGTGCGCGTAGCTTCCGCTCGGGCCGGTGCCGACCTGGGTGGAGGTGAGCCGGTTGCCGGTGTGCGCCGGGTTGAGGCGGCTCGGGTCGGTGTAGCGGTAGGCGCGGGTCCAGCCCGGGACGGCGGGGTCCGCAGGGCGGTGCGTCAGTTCCAGGATGTTGCCTACAGGGTCATAGGCGTAGCGCTCGGTGTGGCGGGCCATGGCATTGCCGTCGCCTGGGTGGGGCAGGCCGATGCGGAGCGCCTCGGTCTGGCCCTGGTGCTCGCGTCCGGTGGCCTTGATCAGGCGGTAGAGGGCGTCGTAGAGGTACTCGGCGCTGGGGTCGACGCGCTGGTTGCGGAAGAAGACGGTCTGCTGGGCGGCGTCGGTGATGTGGGTGACGTTGCCGGACGGGTCGTAGGTGTAGCGGAGGTCCTGGAGAGCCTCGTTTCCGCGGACGGTCCGCAGGGAGGCCAGGCGGAAGGTCAGCGGTTCGTACGTGAACGTCGTTCGGGTCCCGTTGCCATAGACGCAGAGGGTGCGCTGGCCGCGCGCGTTGTAGTCGAGGTCGGCGATGAAGGTGGTCGCGGTGGACGCGCCGCAAAGTCTGGCCTCGACGCGTTCGATGAGGCTGGCCTCGTTGTAGAGGGGCAGGACGACGCTGCCGTCCGGGGAGGTCAGGGCCGCCGGGCGGTTCAGCGCGTCGTAGCGGGTGTCGCCGGTGTAGTGGCGGCGTTCCAGGACGACCGGTTGGGACCAGTCCGGGACGGTGGTGTGGTCCTGCGGGAGGTGGCGGCGGGAACGCAGTAGGTTCCCTTTGAAGTCGAATGCGACATTGGTCGCGACGCCGGCACCGTCGTAGGTCTTCCAGACGCGGCCGCGCAGGTTCAGGCGAATGGCGCCGGGGGCGGCCTCGCCGTACACGGTACGTTCGCGCAACGATTCCCGGCCTTCGTGATGAACGAACACGCGGGTCGGGCGGCGCAGCGCGTCATATTCGGTGCGGAACCGCATGCCGCGGTCGTTCCAGGTGAGCACCGGCTTGCCCGTGACGTCCGACAGGATGAGCCGCTCGCCCGCGTCCATGCTGGCCCGCCGGACGGCTGTGGCGAGCATGTCATGGTCATCGCGCGTGATGGTCCGGCCGAGCGCGTCGACGACCGCGCGCGCGTTGCCCTCGATGTCGAGGACGGTGCGGGTCAGGTACGTCTCGTCGGTGTCGCCGGTGCGGTTGTGCGCGGCGCTGAGGAACGTCCGGCCGAGGGAGTCGAGCCAGACGCGGGCAGGGGCGCGCGCGTGCGCTGCGGCCTTGCGGGCGGCGTCGCGCTGCTCGGGGCCGAGGGAGCCGTCGTCGCGGTGGGAGTGCCAGCTTCGCCAGCCCGGACCCAGGTGGGGACGCAGGAGGCCGCCGACGTCCGGGTCTTCGCGCGGATCGTCCAGGACGGTGTCGTTGACATCCCAGGCAGTCTGGGACCAGGGATCGAAGACGACCTTCTCCCATGTCGCGTCGGGATGCAGAGTCGCCACGACGCGTTCGACAGGGTCGTAGCAGAGGATCGAGCCCACACCCGCGACGGCGTCCGGCTCGTACCCCGGGGTCGCGCTGAAGAACGGCTCGTACTGGCGGACGGCCTTGCCCTTGTTGTTGTAGACGGTCCATCCGGTGCCGGCCCAGCGTTCGGTGACGTCCGGGCCCCCCTCGGCGACAGGCCCGGGTTCCGCCTGCGCCTTCCGCTGGATTTCCCGCCCGAACCCATCAGAGTAGGTGCGGCCGATCTGGATGCGGGTGTGCTCGTCGGCGTGGGATTCGCGGGACAGCGCGGTGACGCTCGCGGGACTCGGCTGCGGCTCGTCCCGCGTACGCAGGTAGGCGAACAGGTCGTGGACGAGGCGGGTCGTCGCGGCTGCGAGCATGTCGCGCGGGGACGCGGTGCCGTCGGCGTCGGGGTCGAAGCCGGTGAGGGTGTCGCCTGCGTGCTCGCCGGGCTTGCCCATCACGGCGGTGCCGGTGACGAGGCCGAGCGCGTCGGAGGCGACCTCCGTGCGGTTGCGGTTGGTGTCCATGACGAGCCGGGGCCGCATGAGCCGGTAGTCGATTCCGGTGACCGTCACGGTGCCGTCACTGTCGTGCTCGCCGGCGGTGACGAGGTTGCCGAGCGGGTCGCGGGTCTGCTGGGGGAGCAGGTCGTAGCGGTCATGGGCGACGGTGCTGACGGCGCCGAACGGGTCGCTGAAGCGTTGGGGGAGGAAGAAGTGGCGTCGGGCGTAGGACTCGTCGTCGCCGTTCTGGGCGGGGGAGTAGAGCACGCGCCCGCTTGGAGACCACCAGCCGCCGTCGTGGTGGACGTATCCGGCCGCACGCAGGTCGGCGGCGGTGATCCGGTCGCCGTGCAGCGCGGCGGTGAGGCCGTCGGGCAGGGCGAGCCGGTAGGTCTCGTCCGGCAGGCCGAGGGGTTCCAGTACGCCGGGTGGGAGCGGGCCGGTGAGGTCGTCGCGGCGGTAGACGGTCCGCTGGTGGTCGATGAGTCGCCGGGACGGTCCTGGGGGTGTCCGGTCCCATTCCTGATAGGGAAGCGTCGCGGTGCAGGCGGCGATCTGTGATGCGAGGTCGTCGAAGGTGAACCGTCCATCGAGGGGCAGGCCGCGCAGTTCGTACACGCGGGTCTCGGACGGACTCGGAGCCCGGTAGTCGTCCGGCTCCTCGACCGCGTTGGTATGGCTGTTCTCTGTGAGGGTCACGTGGGTGCGGTGCTGTTCGGCGCGTTGACGGGCGTCCAGGTCCGGGTCGGGGATTCGCCGCCCGTACCCGATGGACGCCTGGGTGAGCACGTTGCCGAAGTCGTCCACGGAGAGCACCAGCTCGTGCCCGATTCTGGGGTCGTCGCGCATCCGGCCACCGGACGGGTAACGGGCGCGTTCGTAATGGGCGGTCAGGGTCTCGCGCGGGTGGACGTGGAAAACGGCGTGTGTGCCTGCGCCGGACGCGGGCTGCAGCAGTTCGATCGTGTAGTTGCGTTCGGTGACGGTGTAGGGGCGTCCGGCGGCCTCACCGCCGTCGCATCCGTACACTTCCTGCCTCAGCACCGAGCCCTTCAGCGCGCGATACGCCTCGCGGGTCTCCGCCGCCGAAAGCTCCCACGGCACGGGGCCGCCCGGCCGCCGAGCCGCCGTCGGAAGGACGGTGTCGTCCAGGTCCAGATCGTCGCAGTAGTACTCGTGGGCGTGCTGCCGGGTGACGCGCTGGCCATCCGTGGCGGCGCCGGTGTGGTACCAGGTGCGCGTCAGTGCGGGGGCAGCGTGGACGACCGGGTCCGCGCCGGTGGCGGCGAACTCCTCGGCGTCCCACTGTTCGACCATGGCGAAGCCCCGGAACTCGCGTTCCGGGCCGTCGAAGTAGCCGTGGTGGTAGGCGTAGCGGGTGACGAGGCGGTTGCCACTGACATGGTCGATCGTCTCCACCTGCTCGACCACGTGGACGGGGAAGGGCAGTCGGGTCCGCCAGGGTCGCCCGGATGCGGCGTCGGTCAGGTAGAAGCGGGTGGAGGGCGCGTACGAGACGCGGGTCTCGGCGCCGAGGTTGTTGCGGACCCCGGTCAGCAGGTGCGGCTTCCGCCCGCCCATGAGGTCGATGTACCGCAGTGGCGTCCCCGCCGGGCCGGGCAGCGGCGACGACCAGACCAGGCAGCCGGTGCCGGTGCCGAGCAGGTCCACCGTGGTGACGCGCGACAGGCTGTCCGCGAGGGGGAAGGCGCAAGGGAGGCGGTGGGGGCCGGTCCAGGCGTTGCCGTTGCGGTTGAAGTGGACGCGGGCGCCGTCGCGTCCGAGGTAGACGATGTCGCTGGTGCCGGAGTCGTCGATGTCCAGGAGGCGGAGGCGGCGCGGGTCGAACTGGTCCGGCTCGTCCAGCCACGGGGAATCGTCCATGGTCACCTTGGCGTCGAACCGCCCGTGGCCGAGGTTCGGCCAGTAGCAGACCTCACCGTTGCGGACGCGGACGAGATCGGGAAGCCGGTCGCCGGACATGTCGGCCAGGAAGACCGCCTCGGTGGCGTCGGCCCCGGCCAGGCGCGGCCCTTCGTCCTCGTCCACCGGGGCGGCGACCCTGCGGGCCGGGCCGAAACCGTCCTCGGCCAGGGAGGGATACCAGGCGACGGACTCGTCGGTCGCGATCATGACATCGGCGTGGCCGTCGCCGGTCAGGTCGGTGAGCCGGAGACCCGGAGCGGACCAGTCGATCCGTGCGGTGGACGGGAACGGCCGGAAGCCCGCCCAGCCGTTCCCGCCGGCGCGCTCGTAGAAGCCGGGGACGGCGCCCCCCAGATCCACGAGGTCCGGCTCGCCGTCGCCGGCAAGGTCGAGGAATCGCTGTGCCTGGGGCGTGGCCGTCGCGGGAATGGCCGGCAGGACGTTCATGGGGCCGAGCCGTCCGCCGCCGAGGTTGGGCTTGTAGTACCAGGCGCCGCCCTGCCGGGTGACGACCCCGGACAGCCCCTCACCGTTCAGGTCGAGCCACTGGTAGGACGCGCCGTCCACCCCGTACGGAAGGTTCCGCGCGCTCTCGGCGTCGAGGGTCCGTACGTGCCGGTCGAGGACAGGCTCGCTGTAGGTGAATTCGAGCGGCGGCAGGGACTTGGCCACGTAGCCATGGACGCCGTTAGGGCGCCGCCGGTACCCGGTCTGCCGGACGGACGCGATGAACGAGCCGGTCGGGCTGACGCCGGGCGCACGGTACAGCAGATCGGTGGACCGCACGAGGCAGTCCTTCCCGACGCCGTCCTCGCCGGGGAAATGGTGGAACATCAGCACGCGTCGCAGCAGGCGGTAGGTCCGTACCTCGAAGCCGGAGCGGTAGGACGAGAACGGGTCGGGCCGGCACGGCCATCGGCGCGACTCGGCCGGCCTGGGAACGCACTCGTCGTGCTCGCCGTAGTCGAAGACGACCTCGAAGTGCCAGCCGGTGCGGGACAGGTCCGGTTCGACGAGAGCCGAGACCCTGTTGCCGTATCTGATCGTCTTCAGGTAGCGGGTGGCCGCCCGGTCCGCCGCGGTCCGGTTCGACTCGTGCGCGGCCGTCTCGTCGACACCCGCCCCGTCCTCGGCCTTGTAGCCGTAGACGACGGCGTTGCCGAGACCGTCGCGGCTCTCGCAGATCAGCCAGGTGAACACGCGGGACGGGTCGGTGGGATCGGCGATCCGGCTCAAGGGCGTCCGGCCGTACCAGGTGGTGACGTTGTCGCGGGTGATCGAACGCCAGTGGACGTCGCCGGAGCCGGTGTCGATCCACCGTTCGATCCGCGCGAACGCCGTCTCGATCCGGGGCCGGTACCGCCGGACCTCGTACGCGCGCCCGGCCTCCTCTCGCCGCACGGTCCCGTCCATCGGCACCAGGTCCTCGGCGCCGGAGAGCAGGAACGTGTCGCCGTCCCCGTAGCGGGGCAACCCCCGGTCGGTCGTGCGGCTGATCGTGGGCAGCGACAGGTGCCAGCCGAACCCGCACATCCCGTTCCCGGCGCCGGAATCGTACGCAAGGGCGAGGGAAGGGCCGAACCCGGAGCGGCCGGGGCTGGTCATGATGGGGACCGAAACGGTTCCGGTGCCCGTGACGGGATTGGCGGAGAACTTCTCTCCGATGCCGCGGACCGCCCCGCCACCCTTCGGGAGGGTGATGGAGGAAGGCGGCGGGTCCGGCGTGGCCTGGACGTTCTGGGGTGGAGCCGGCTGGGGTGGAGCCGGTCTTTCCTGCGGGGGCATGTCGCTGCCTCCCAAAGTCGTCCAGTTCGGATTCGGGCCTTGCCGGGACGTATCGCTCGGTGCCTCCCGGGAAGCCCGTTACGGACGCTAGCCCGATGCGGTGTCCGGGGCCTCAGGGTGCGGCCCGGGGATGCCCCTAGGGCCGAGCCGGCCTCGACCAGGATCGGGACAGGGGCGGGCAGCACGTAGTGGGCGCGGTCATGGTGCGAGCCTCGTCACCTGCCAGGCCAGGCAGCGCCAGCGCTCGTCTTCGAGGACGAGAACATGGAGGTTGCGGAACCGTCCTTTCACCGCGTGATCGATCCGCGATCGATCGCGGGTGGTGACGATGCTGCGCACGACACCGAAGATCGGATACCGGCGGCTCCATGCGCCGACCACGTCGAGCTCCCGGTGCAGCCGCAGATCACGTGGCGAGGCGAGCTCGTCCAAGAACTCCTCCCGGGTCTGCTCGATTCCTCCGGCGCGCGTGACTCCCACGCAGGACTCCGACAGGACCCGATCAGCTGTGTTCCGGTCGCGGTGGTTCTCCGCCTCGACGAGCTGACGTACCGGCTCGACGAGGTCACGCGGCGGTTCGGGGCGGCTCTCCCCTTGGGCCGGGGGCGGCTCGAGGAGGCGGATCAGTTCCAGCCAGCCGCTGAAGGACTCGGCGGAATTCCGGTCTTCCAGGGTCACCTGGCCGTGGATACCGTCGGGACCCGGATACAGGTCCAGAACAAAGCGCATGCGGCCTCCCCTGTTTCCGGCTCCGCCACACATGATCGCCGCGTACCGGGCCGCGCACCTCGGGGAGGAGCCCGGGGAAAACCCTCACCACAGCCGATTACGGCAACTCCTCGGCAGTGACGCGGGCGGTGAGCTCGGCGCGGTTGGTGACGCCCAGCTTGGCGAAGACATGGCCGAGGTGATATTCGACCGTCTTGACGCTGAGCAACAGCTCCCTGGCCACCTGCTGGTTGCTCTTCCCGGTGGCGACGAGCCTCGTCACCGCGAGTTCCCGTGCGGTCAGGTTCCATCGGCGGCGTGTGCCGCCTGTTGCCTCGCCGCACGCGGCCAGCTCACGTCCGCATCGTTCCAGATACGGGCGGGCGTGAAGAGCACTGAAGACCGTGTGGGCGTCCTTCAGCCGTTCCGCGGCCTCGTTGCGCGAACCGTGACGCCGCAAGAAACATCCGTAATCCAGATCGAGCCGCGCATTGTCGAACGGGACGTCCGAACGGCGGGCATGGCGGCGACCGCCTTCGAAGGCATCCATCGCGGCGGCGAAGTCCTCGCGCGCGGCCAGCACATTGGCCTTTGCCCTCAGCGCCCGCACCAGCGACATGGGGTTTCCGCGCGCCAGCGCCGACTGCTCGAACGGCTCCAGCACGGCTTCAGCCCGGCCTAATTCCCCCACCGCGATCTGGGCATCGCTGAGCAGGTCGCGCCAGTCCAACAGGCCCGGCTCGTCGATACCGCCTCGCCCCTCCAGCTCCAGCAGCGGAAGGAGAACACGCCCCACACGCTCCGGGTCGCCCCGCGAGGTCGCCAGCCACGCTTCGGCGACGGCGACGAAGAACCTGGAGGCGAGGATCTCCCCGGCCATCCGCCACCCCTCGGCGACATGATTTTCGGCGGCATCCCAGTCCCCACGCTTGGCGGGAACGAGGGCGGCCAGCGCCCGCGCTCCACCGGCCATCCAGACCTGGTCTCCCTCCTCGGCGAGCACGGTGGAGATCTCGCCGTGGACGAGCGCGTCGTCCCAGCGACCCAGCAGGTGCAGCGCGTTGCCCACGTGAGCGTGCGCGACCACGCGTTGGAACGCTGAGAGCTGTTCGGGGTTTCGGAGCAGGGCGGTCAGGTCGGAGACCGCTCCGGCCAGGTCGCCGGTCCAGGCTCGGACGGTGCCTCGGCCGACCAGCAGATCACGGTCCGCCGCGCTTTCCGCAGCCGGGTACGGGAGGTGCTCCGTGCTCTCCAGGGCCTTGTCCGGGAATCCCATGGCGGCCAGAGCCAGGATCTGCACGCCGCGGACGATTCCGGTGTCGAATCCGGAGACGGGACCGGTGAGCGCACGTTCGGCCCAAACGGTGGCCTCCTCCGGGTCGGAGCCCATCATCGTCAGCATGGCGAGTTGCTCGGCCGTGCGGACGGCAAGCGTCGGCTCGGCCGCGGCGTCGGTCCGGTTCCACGCCTCGACCAGCAGCTGGGTCGCCTCGCGACTCCGGCCTGCGATCTGGGCCAGTATCCCGTACGCGAAACAGCGGACCTCGTGCGGGCAATCGCCGGGCAGCCGTCGTGCCAGTTCGGTCGCCTCCTGAACCCGGCCCGCATGAGCCAGCGTGCCCACCGCCTCACCGGCGAGCCGGGAGCGCCGCGCCCCATCGCGGACGAGACGAGAGGCCTGCACCAGGTGCGTACCGGCGCTGGACCACAGGCCGGTGCGCTGTTCCTCCTCTGCGAAGGCGGCCAACTCTGCCGCGAGCCCAGGGGCCGGCCCCACCGCGGCGCGCACCCGATGATGCAGTCGTTCAACATCACTCGTCGCCAGTTCGGCGGCCCGAAGATGCAGCCGGTGCCGGATGGCAACCCCCAGCCCCTGGTAGATGGCCGCCTGGATCAACGGATGCGGGAACGCGGCGCACATGCCGAATCCGCTGACCCTTTCCTCGAGCAAACCCGCCTCCGCCGCTTCATCGAGAGCCGCCAGCGGCTCCACATCGCAAAGCGCACCGATCTGGTCGACCCGGCACGGCGCGGGGAGCACGCTGGTCGCGCCCACGAAGTCGCGGGTCGCCGGTCCGCACGCGGCGAACCTCGCCGGGATCAGCGAGGCATACTCGCGCGGAGCCGGAAGCGGGCGGACGAGATCGTTCAGGGCGTCGGCCGGCAGGCTCCTCATCAGCTCCCGAGCATGCAGGGGATTGCCATCGGTGAACGACCACAGCCGATCCGCCGCCGCGCCGCTCAGCGCCGGACCACCGCGCAGCCGCCCGAAAAGCCGCAGATCGGCGGCGCGGAGCCCACCGAGCCGCAGGTGGGCCGTGCGCCCATCGTCAAGCAGTTTGTGCAGCCCGGTCGGGAGCACGGCATCCGCGATCTCCCGCACGATCACGATCGCCAGGACCCGATCCGCGCGCAGGCGACGAAGCGCGAAGGTCACCGCCTTCAGTGACGGTAGGTCGGCCCACTGCACATCGTCGAGCACGACCGCGATCGGTCCGCCGTCCTGGAGCCGCCCCAGCAATTCCAGCAACCCGGCACCCGCGGTGATCGAGTCATGGTCGGCCGGACACGTTTCCCCGGTGAGTTGCGCCAGGACACCGTACGGAAGCCCCATCTCGTTCTCGTCCCCGCTGGCACTGAGCGTGGACACCTCCGGGTGGTCGGCCAGAAACCGCCGTACCAAGGTCGTCTTGCCGACACCGGCCACTCCGGCGACCAGCACGAGGCGCGGTGCACCGGACCGAACTTGCCGGCAGACCTCACCCAACCGATCAAGCTCGGCCGAGCGCCCTACGAAGGTCGTCGCCATCCCTTCATCGTCGGTGCAATGCGTCCCGGCGGCCAGGGAGTGGCCCCGACCGGCCCAGCCGGAATCAAGGCATCCGGGACTGTGGATGAGAGTGTCGCCCCATGTCACTTGTTCGTTGGCTCACTTGGTCGGAGGATTATCGCCCTGATGACGGCGTCGGCCAGGGCACGGGCCCGGTCCCGGTTCAGGTCGATGCGCCGGGCCCCGTCGTGGGTGAATTGGCGGATGTCCGCTAGTTCATCTGGTTCGTACGATCTTTAGGTGCTCTTGGTGGTCCGAGGAGCCTTGTGTGCGCACGGCGGTTCCGATGCGCTGATGGTGCATGTCGCCGTGAGGCCGAGGATCTGCCGCGCTCGCGCATTTCGCAACGCTGTGGACGCTGCCCGCAACTTCGCGCCGGACCGGTAGACGTCATCGATGAGAATGATCCGCTTCCCCTCTGCGGTCGAGGGCTCTTCCACGGTGAGTTGAGGTGGATCTCCAGGTCGATCCGCTTGGATCTCGATCATCTTGACGAGAGACTTGTTCGTCCTGTTTGCCACGGCGTTGGCAAGGCGAACGCTGTAGCTGCCGGGAACCGCGGCCATGGCATCGGCCTTCTGATATTCCGGATGAAGTTCAACGACGGTTGCGAGTCGATCTGCCAGGCTCTCGTGGGCGGCTGTCGGCTCGACGGCGGACCGCGAACGCTGAGGCCCGTACTTGGCCAGCACCACCTGCGCACCGATGTCGGTCAGCTGTAGTTCTTCGCGTCTTTGGGTCTCGCTGATCGGACGAGCATATCGGTGATAGTCAAGGGCGATGATGGCACCTGTCGCGTCGTCTTGCGGGCCCACGATGACCAGGCTTCCCAGTTGTCGTACGACTTCTTCAAGGGCGTCCCAGGAGAACCTGTTGTCGCCGAGTTCCGGGTACGAACCTGGCGGGCGTTCAGCGGGTTGCGCGTCAGGCTTCCCGCTGGGTGACCGCACGCGTGTAACAAGTTCGGATTCGTCGAGTCGAATCCTGAGGTCGCCGTCCAGGCCGAGCGCCGCGCGCAACATGTACAGCCGCCTCCGAGCCCTGCTCAGGTCGGTGTAGGCCCAATTCCTGCTCACGGTCACCGAGGTTTGATCGACGATCTCCTTGATCTCCTGGCGGTAGCTGTCGGCCCTGCGATGTGCGTCCGTCCGGCCCGCGTGGACGAGCGCGGTGTAGATCAACGATCTCGATCGCCCCGACCTCGTGAACACGGTGGCCAGGCACAGCGCCTCGAAGAGCTGTCGACGGCGTCGCGTCGAGCGCCGGTTGCGCCCCTTCGGGAATTGGCCGGCCTGCACTTTCATCGCTACGGCGGCAGCGGCAGCGGCGTTCTCGCCTTGCAAGTCGATCAGCAACTGTTGTCGCCCTCGCGCGGCGTATTGTTGGAGGCCGATCGCGATTCCTGCGATCGCTATCAGCGATGGTACGAGCCAATCGAACATACCGATCCCTATCTCACCGCGTCGGCGGAGCGATTCCGCGGCTCAGTTCGTCTGGTGTCAGGTCGATCTGGAAGTGCATCGAGTCGTGCGAACTGGTCCACCGGCCGCCCCAGGCGAAGACCCTGAGCCCGTCCACGGTGCGGATCGCCTCGACAGCGGCGATCTGCTGCGGGGTGAACACGGTGTCGGCGCGTCCGGCGGCGACGTCCGCGCTGCGCCCAGCCCGGGTCGGGGCGGCGGAGAAACGTACCGGTCCGACAGTGTTCATCAGGTGCGGGTTCTCGGACGGGTCGATGTCGAGGGCGATTCCGAACGAATGCAGGGATCGTTGCGTGGAGTTCGCGATCAGGCGGCAGGTGTAGGACCAGGTGCCCTTGGCCTCGTAGCCGGTGCTGCGGAGGGCCTGCGCGAGCGCCGTCCACGCGTCGACGGTCAATGGGTTGACGGGGGTCCGGGTGCTCAGAACCTGCAGATCGACCATGTCCTTGTCCACGCACGCGTACCGGGCCCATGCGGTGTTGAGGAAGGAGGTAGTGCGCGGCTGCGGCTTGCCGGATGCCGTGGAGGGAACGGCTGCCGGCGGGCCTTGTGGTCTGGGCACCCATGAGCCGCCGGTTGCGGGCGTGCCGTGACCGGAGGAGGGGCGTCCGCCTGACGCCCTCCACTTCGCGAGGAAGGCGTCGATCTCCGCCTTGGCGGCGGTGTCCTTCGTCCCTGTGTAGTAGGTCCACCGGGACCAGGAGCCGCGGACGTCCACGTGCGCGTAACCGTCGGCGATGCCGACGCCGATCCCGTCGCCGAGCGTCTCGATCGCCAGCTTGGCGAGGTCCATCCCGGTCTTTCCCGGTGCGGAGATGTCCGCGGCCTGACCGCTGCAGTGCCTGCTCTGTGTGGGGGTCTGGTTCCGCGACTTGTAGAGGGCGACGTTGTACGCCCATGACCGGTAGCCCGAACTGATCCCGATGGGGAGGCCGAGCCGGTCCCGGATCGCCTGGAGCGCGCGCACCAATTCCACCGAGATCCGGGCCGGGTCGGCCCGGTGCTGACCGCTGCGGATCAGCTCACCCACCGTGAAGTTCGCCGACAGCTTCTGCGCGTGGACCTCGGGGCCGGTCCGGTACAGCGGCAGGTTGACGCCGGACGGGTCCCAGTGCTCCTCATCCTTGCCGATCGCGCCGGTCGTCGTCGCCAAAACCAGCCCGGACGGGAACGCGCCCGCGGCGGACGCAGCTGCGAACTGCGAGAAGAGCTCCCACTCGGCGGTCTCGGGCCCTTCCGCCTCGTGCTCCTGCTCCACCTGCGGAGACGTCCCGGCCTCGGAGTACACCGCTGCCTCCGAGTACGCGGCCTCCGGCGCGTAGACGGCGCTCTCGTTCCACTCCGACTCGTACTCGGTGGGCCCGGCCGCAGGTGTGACGATGCCCGGATCGGTTTGGTAGCTCGACGGGTCGGCCGCCTCGCGGGGGTCGGCGGCGAATATCTGGAAATCGGCACTGCTCATGACACCCACCTCACCGGACGCCGACCGGGCCGGCCCCGTTGGCGGACGGAACGGGAAGGCCTGAGGATGAGGGTGGGGCCGTGGCCGGCCGGGCGGAGGGGACGGCGCTGGACCGGGCAGAGACGGCGAGGGACTTGATCGGGTCGCCGAACGCGTCCTGCCAGAGGTTGACGATCCGGCCCATCTGGTCGGCGACCACCGCCGACGGCATCCCGCGGCTGCGGTAGAGCAGCTCGGCGGTGCTCAGGTCGTCGAAGAACCCCAGCTCGATGAACCACACGACCGGGGACAGCGCGTCGGCCAGCTCGAACAGCGACCGGGCGATGCCGGGCACGGCCATGCCGACCCGGCCGGCGATCGCCGACAGCCGGTCGGCGGCGTTGCCGCCGCTTCCGGCCCTGGCGCTCAGGTCCGAGACCACTGTGGTGTCCGATTCCACTGACAGGTGGAACCAGCTCAGCATGGCCACAGCCCAGAACTCCTCGGCCGAGGTCATCCCGCCCCGGCGGCGCATCCGCAGCACCTCACCGAGGCTCTGGCACAGCTGGGCGATCCGTGTCCCGTCGGTGGGGTTGGCGCCTGCCGTGTTCCGGTCGTTCTCGATGCCGCGCCAGACCTGTTGGAGCAGTTCGCTCATCAAGGGGACGAACTCGGTGTTGATGGTCGGCCCGGCGTCACGCTTCCACAGGTGGTCACCGCCGGCACGGTGCTGGTGCGGCAGGTCACGGCCGAACATCCGCCAGTATGCGCGGCGCCGTTCGACATCCCCGTCGGGCCGGAGCAGGCTGGCGGCGCCGCCGGCCGGGAGCAGCGGGCTGCCGCTGAAGAACAGCCGCTCGGTGGTCAGGGCCCAGGCCAGGGTGCCCACCTGAGGCGGGCCGAGCCTCTCACCGGACAGATAGAGCCGCACCACCTCTCGCAGCACTTCCACGATGCCCGTGCTCTCGACCAGGTAGGCGTAAATGAGGTGGTCCCACGGCAGCGGGACGATGTCCACGCCCAGCGCGCTGTGGCCGGGAGGCGCCTCCACATACCCGGGGGGCAGGGGGACCGGGCTGGGCGGGCGGATACCCGACTGGAGCGTCCCGTCCACCAGGCCGGCGGGCACTTGCAGCCGTTCGACGACCTGGTCGTCGCCGAGCGCCAGATCCTGGAAGCCCTGGCCGGGCCACCGGGCCATCCCGCCGCCCGCCCACATCTGTTCCAGCCATCGGCTCAACTGGTGGGGGTGGAGGGCGAAGACGGCCTCGGCGTTGGGCAGCGCGCTGAGATCGTCGAGTTCGGGATCACTGATCAGTCGGGCCAGCGTGCGGAACATTCTGCGTGCCTCATTTCTGCTGCGGCTTGGGGGACCGCCGGGAGGGTGTCGACGTGACGGCCGGTGCCTTGGCCGCGGCGGGCCGGGGCTCGGCCTCACCGGCCGTGCTGGGTTGGGTCTCGGTCTTGCCGGCCGCGGTGGGCTGGGACTGGGGCGCGGCGGTGTCCCCGGCCGGTGTCTCGTCCGATGTCTCGTCCGTGCAGGGCGGTGGCCTGTGGCCGCTCGTAGGTATGTCGCCTCTGGCCAGCAGCTGATTGCTCGCACCGTTGACCGTGAAGCGCACGGCGAGCGGATGCCCGCGGATCACCTTCTTCTCGCACACGTTCAGGACGACGCTGACGCTGCGTCCCGTGCGGTCGAAGAGGATCACCTCGGCCGCGGCCTCCGGAAGCGGGCGGTCGAAGTGGAGGTGGCCGTCCCTGACGGCCGGTGTCAGTATCGGCACCCGCCCGGTGCCGATCCGCCGTGGCCCCTTTCCCAGGAGCCGCTGCAGGTCGGCGAAGCTCGCGGCGACCCTTCGCTGGTCGGAATCGAGCGGATCACGACGCCGTGGCTCGTCACGGTCGATGATGTCTGTCATGAGAGTCCATCCCCTTGCTGTCCGAACGGTGTCAGGCGGCGAGAGAGCGCTCGCCGCCGAGACGGTGGAGCCAGGATTCGAACGCCGTGGGCCCCGGCCGCGCCTCTGATCCGGCCGTCGGCAGGTACTCCTGCAGGACCGACCACGACAGGATCCGCATCGGCTCCAGCCGCTGGAGATGGCTGGAGGTGTACAGCGACGGTCCGGCCCGTCCGGCCAGCTGCCGCAGTTCGGCGGGCGCGACCCGGCGCGGGTCGATCAGTTCGGCGAGCGTCCGGCCGCCGAAGGCGCGCATCGGTGTCCGGGTGCACACACCCGCCAGGTTCGCGAGCCGCGGCAGGCTGCCCCGTGCCACCTCGGCCGCCTCGGGCGGCGCGCCGTCCAGCGGATGGCGGGCGGCCCAGACGGCGCCGAGCGCGTCCCAGGGACCCGGCCCGAACCACTCCCCGCACAGCGCGACGTTGAACTGGACGCGCAGCCATCCGAACGGATGCGGGTCGCCGGGGACCATCCGGAAGACCGTCTGCGCCGGCCCGTCCACGACGGTCGCGAGCGCCGGCACCGGGGCGTACCCGAGCAGGACGAAGGCGTAGACATCGGCGGCGACCTCGGACGCCCAGCCGCGCCACGCCTGCGCCGCGGCGGCCGAGACGGGACGCAGCGCGGTGAACAGGGCGTCGCCGAGCTCGCCGTTCCAGCCGGTGAGATGCGCGAACTGATGCCCGTCCTCGTGCAGCAAGGAGGTCGGGCGGAGCAGGTTGTGCCGGGTGATCTTGATGGCCGCCGCGGGCGACAGGGACGCGTCCCACAACCGTGCCCCGGACCGCATGATCGAGGCGCCCAGCCCCTTGTCCAGATACGTCAGCACCGGCGGCACCTCGATGCCCAGCGGGCGGAGCCCGCGGTCCAGGCCGTCCACCGCGAGCGCGTCGAGACCACGCAGGATCGTCCCCATCCGGGGCGCCGCCCGGGTGGCCACCGCGTCGGTGTAGAAATCGATCACCGTCTCGGCGCGCAGGTACCCGCCGCGCAGCCGCAGCATGCCCTGCCGGACCCGTGCCAGGTCGTCGGCGTTCCGCGCGGCGGCCAGGTCGGCCGCCACCCGATCGGCCTGCCGCAGGACGTCGCCCGCCGACCGCCGCAGGCTGGTACGCACGGCCCGGCCCAGGTACGACTCCAGCGCCGCCCAGGTCGCCGGTGCGGCGACCAGATCGAGGTCGGTCAGGGCGGCCGCCGCTCCCCGCCAGTGCCGCAGTTCCTCGGCCAGCATGGCGCGGGACGCGTCGGCGCCGGGAACGCCGAAGGGGACGTCAGTCACGGCGCGGCCATCCCGGTCGCACGGTGACCTGCCCGGCGGGCAACGCCCCCGACAGGCTCTGCCGGGTCACCCCGGGGAAGGCGATCCGCACGCTGACCCCATCGGCCGGATCGCGCACGGCGGCGGCGAAGGTCACCGCCCGCTCGGTGAGGAAGGCCGAGAGCGCGGCGCCGACGGCGGCACTGACCTTCTCCCCGATCGTCGCCGAGTCTCCGCCGCCGGCTCCGGTATCGGCGGCTTCGCCGCCGCCCGCATCCGCGTCCGCCCCGCCGCCCGCATCCGCCGGGGCGGCACCCGCCCCGGCGCTGTCCGCGGCGGCCGCGCCGGCCGCACCCGGTGCATCCGCTGGGACAGCGACACGCTTCAACCGTTGTGCGACCACTCCGGGCAGCGCCTTGGCATAGTGCCCCCGCAGGATCTTCAGTACACCGGGAAGGTCGGTCTTCGCGCCCTGCCGGGACGGCTGGAGCCGATCCAGCACCTCCTGGGCCTGCCGCTCGGTGAGCCGCAGGACGACCGTCAGCCGCGGGGCCGATGCGCTGGAGTCGAGCCAGACGAGCACGCGGTGACGCGGGCGCCTGGGACGCCGTTGGTGGCCCGTCCCGGCCGGGCGCACCCGGAACATCCGCTGCCCCGGCCGCGGACGGCGCGCGTTCGCCCGTGCCGCCGGTCGCCGGCCCAGAGCGGGCTCCTTCAGCAGCAAGCCCGCGGTCTCCGGCGTCAGCGGCTGGAACTCCGCCGCGTCGGGGGCGCCCTCCCCTTCGGTCAGATGCCCGAGGCGGGTTGCGTCCATGGCCTCGTACAGGTCGACCTCGGCCAGGACGGGCCAGCTCGGCGCACCGCGGTCCAGCAGGTAGGACTCCAGCGTGCCCCCGTCCGACCAGGGGATCGCGCGCGCCGTCTGCCTGGTGATCGGGACGGTGAAGACCTGGCTGTACCGCCGGAAACGGTAGTCCGGCCGAGCCCCGCGGGGCATCAGCAACCAGACGCCGCCCTCGCCGGCCGTCTCCCGTTCCGGCAGATCGGCGTGCAGGAACCGGTCCGGCATGAACGCCGCCGCCGACTCGGCGAACGCCTGCTGCAGCGCCGTGCCGAGCTGCAGTTCGTCGGAGAAGGTGGCGACCGGCATCTCCAGCAGACGCGTCACGGTGCCCTCCACCGTCTGCGCCAACGCCTCACCCGGCAGGTCGCGTGCGGCGGCCGGCGTCACCTCGAAGCCGAGCGTGCGCAGGCCGATGTCGACCAGCGGCCGGCTCAGCCTGCCCGCCGCCTCCGGCCCCACCATGCCGCTCACCAGGTTGGCGATGCCCTTGGCGATGAAGTTCACGACCTTGTCCCGGCCGATCAGCTTGATCCCCATCTTGACCAGCGGCTGCAGCGCCATGACCGCGGGCAGGAACTCCTCGATCTCGGCGACCGGTGCGGTGCCGGGCGGCAGCTCGACCAGCCGCTGCCCGAGCCGGGCCCGCGCGGCGTCCAGCTCGGCGAGCCGCTCGGCGTGCGCCGCCGGTGGCTCGCCCTCGTCGGATTCGGCCACCGCCGTACCGTCGGGAGCGAGCAGGAGCGCGGCGACCTCCTCGTCGAAGTCGTCGGCCAGCCGCGAGACCGGCTCCGCACCTTTCACGACCCGCAGCCCCAGCTTGCCCGCCACCGTCGTGGCGATGGGGCGCACGGCCTCGGGGAGCTTGGCGATCGCGCTGCCGAGGATCTTGTTCAGCAGCGGGCGGACGAGGCCCTTGAGCCTGCCGAGTACGAAATTGATGGGCGACAGCTTCCCCACCAGCTTGAGACCCTTCTTGGCCAGCGAGACGACACCGGTCACGGCCTTGGTCGCCTTCTTGAGCAGACCCCCGATGAACTCGTCGAAGACCTCCTGGCCCAGGTGCGGCGGCGTGGCGGCGGTGTCCAGGAGCGCCTGCAGCTCGGTGTCGCTCATCGTCAACGGGTCGGCCCCGGCCAGCGTGGTGGCGAGGCCGTCGATCACGCGCTCGGCCTCGCTCGCGACCGGTTCCAGCCACTCCTGGAGCATGGCGTGCGCCTCGGCGATCGAGGGCGGCGCCGGCCACGCCGCCTGGTCGGCCAACCGCCGGGCGGCGGCCTCATCGACGAGGTCCTCCAGTGCCTCGGCGAAGTCCTCGTCGGCGAGGTGGTCGAGCACCTCCGACAGCACCTCGACATCGCCCCGGGCCTCGGCGGTGAACGACAGGCTCCCGGCGAAGGGCGACTGGAGCGTGTCCGGCCGCTCGTCCACCGCCTCATCGGCGCCCGGCACCTCCACCAGAAGGGACGTCGGCAGGTCACCGAAGGGACTCATCAGATCGGCCTGATCTGCGGTCGGCTGTCCTCGGCCGCCGGGCAGCGCGCTCATGGAATCCTCCTCGCGGAAACGGTGGAGGAAGTCTCGCGAGCCGCCGTATCGGCATCGTCAACGCCTCGTTCATCAGGCGTCCGCGTCGGCGGCGCCGCCCTCCCCGGTGATCTCAAGGACCCAGCGCTCGACGATCTCACCGGCCTCACGGGCCGAAGAGAAGACGGCAACGGGGCCGCCGTCACTCCTGACGACGCGCCCACGCACACCATCGGTTTCCAGCCAGACCCGCAGGAGCACCGCATCCCATGTGCACATGAGGCCACTCTGATTCCAGGCAGTACCGCGCACCGTCAATGGTCCGTAGTCCACAGACGGCCAAGGGCCCGTAGACGGCGTTGACGTACCATTAACGGCGACCGACACACCAGCGCGCGATTGTGTGCTGGCGTCGGCGACGAGGAGGCCGCTGTGGTCGCCACCAGCGAATCCGACCTGGGCGCGTTCCCCGGTCTACCCCGCCTCCGGCTGCTCGGCGGCTTCGTCCTCGAAGTCGCCGCCCAGCCCGTGACACTGCCGCGGCATGCACAGCGGGTCCTCGCATTCCTCTCCCTCAATTCCCGAGGCCGCGCCCTGTGCCCTCGCGGGACGCTGGCCGAACGGCTATGGGTGGACTCCACGACGGCACGCTCACACGCCAGCCTGCGCACAGCACTCTGGCGAATCCGTCAGGCCGACTCGCGGCTGCTCCGTACAGGCGGCGGCGCCGTCCGCCTCGGCGACCAGGTGTGGGTGGACCTCTACTGCGGCCTTGCCTGGGCCGAGCGGCTGCTCGCCGCCGACGAACTGGCGCCCGGCGACGTGCAGGTGAGCGAACTCGCCGGCGACCTGCTGCCCAACTGGGACGACGACTGGCTGATCATGCAGCGGGAGCAGATCCGCCAACTCCGCGTGCACGCACTGGACGCGCTGGCACACCGCCTGCTTCTCCTGGGACGGCACGCGCAGGCCATCACGGTCGCTCTCGCCGCCGTGGACGCCGAGCCCCTACGCGAGTCGGCACAAGCGACACTGATCGACATCTATCTCGCCGAACGCAACGTCAGCGAAGCCGTACGGCAGTACGACCGCTACGCCGACCTGCTTCGCAGCGAACTCGGCCTCGCACCGTCCCGGGAACTTTCCGTCCGGATCCCCCGGCGTCTCCGCGTCCCCGTCCACCGCTGATCCGCCGGCGATGCATGAGGTGACACGGCGATCGACCGCCCCAACACGGCCGGGGGCGCCACTGGATGTTTAGTGGGAACGGTGGCTCCGGCGTTGCCGAGGGCGGCCTCGGCGTTGCGGCGCAGTTCCGGAGGGATCAGTTCGAGCAGCTGGTCGGGGCGCGGCGGCAGGTCGAGCAGGCTGAGCGTGACCCGGCTTCGCTGAGCGTGTTCGCTCGCCGAGAGCCGGACGACCTGCGCGGCGTCCGGGCGCGTCACGGCGGTCAGCCGGTGGCCGAGCCCGAGCTCCGCCCGCGTGGTCGAGCGTTGCCTCGCCACTACGCGCCCTGGTCACCTACGGCGCTCAGGTCACCTTGTCCCGACGTGGCCGAGTTGCCGGCCCACCTCGGCGACGTCCGTCCCGAACTGTTCGCTGCACCACCCCGAGTATGGGAGAAACTCCGCGCCGCGGTGCACGCCGCGCTCGCCGCCGATCCGCAGCGCACGTCCGCCTTCACCGACGCGATCGCCGCGACCGTCCCGATCGCCGAAGCGCTCGACGCGGGCTCGGCGACCGATGAACAGCGGGCCACCTGGGAGTTCCTCGACGAGGTGGCGTTCCGCGATGTCCGGCAGCGGCTCGGCCTCGATCAGTGCCGGGTCGGTGTGGTGATGGGCGCACCGGTCGGCGCTGACCTCCTGGCCTGGTTCCACGCCATCGGCGTACCGCTGTTCAACGGCTACGGCCTCTCCGAGACCACTGCGGGGGTCTGCGTCCACGAGAGGTACGCCAAGAACGGCTCGGCCGGCCGCCCGTTCCCCGGTATCGAGATCCGGCTCGCCGCCGACGGCGAGATCCTCGTCCGTGGCGGTGGGGTGTTCCGCGGCTACCTGGACGACCCTGCCGCGACCGCCGCGGTGCTCGACCCGGACGGCTGGTTGCACACCGGCGACGTCGGGACCATTGACGCCGACGGGGACCTGGCGATCACCGACCGCAAGAAGGAACTCATCATCACCTCGGGCGGGGAGAACATCGCTCCGTCCGCCCTCGAGCTGGCGCTCGAACGGATCGAGCTCATCGGCACCGCCCGCGTGGTCGGGGACAACCGGCCCTACATCACGGCACTCGTAGCACTCGACCCCGACACGGCTCCCGATTGGGCCCGCAGCCAAGGTATCGAGTACGGGACGCTGGCCGACCTCACCCCCACCATGAAACTCAAGCGCCGCGGCATCCAAAGCTGCTACGCAACTGAGATCGAAGCGCTCTACCACTAAGCCCCCGAACACGAACGGTCCGCCTCCGAACGAGGCGGACCGTTCGTGGGGCCATGCCTGGACGGTGACGTCGCAGGCGGCGCGGCCAGCGCGGTCCACACGCGGCTTCGCCACTGATCGATGCCAGGACACGTGCAGATTGCCCCGTCTTTGGACTAGCTTTCCCGGACCCGAGCCGGAACGGCCCGTTCGACCGGTCGGCGCGGGGAATCTCATGGTCATGTCCGATGAGGTACGCCGGTCGCGTGGGGTTGCCGTGGACCGTTCGGAGGGGTTCGGCGAGCGGTTGCTCGGCCAGTTGCTGGACCGCGCCCACCAGATGCCGCCACAGATGGTGGCGGCGCTGGTCGCCGAGGAGGTCGGCCGGATCGGCGGCCGGGAGGTGTCCATTTTCCTCCAGGACTACGACCAGCTGACGCTGGCGCCGTTGCGATGCAGCCGGCTGCTGGTCCCCGAGCCCGAGCCGATCGACGACTCCCCGGCCGGGCGTGCCTTCCTGGAGACGACCACGGTCGAGCGGCCGTTGCCCGAGGGTGTCCGGTTGTACCTGCCGTTGCTGGACGGCAGCGACCTGGTCGGGGTGCTGGCCCTGACCCTGGATTCGGTCGACGACGATGACCGGCGGCTGCTGCGCCGGCTGGCCGGGCTGGTCGCCGACATGCTGGTGACCAAGAACGCCTACACCGACCTGTTCTACAAGACGCGCCGCCGCGAGGCGATGAGCGTGGCCGCCGAGATCCAGTGGTCGCTGCTGCCGCCGCTGACGATGACCACCCCGCAGGTCATGGTCGCGGGGATCCTGGAACCGGCCTATGACGTGGCCGGGGACAGCTTCGACTACGCCCTCAACGACGACATCCTGCATCTGGCGGTGATCGATGCGATGGGTCACGGGCTCAACGCCGCGGTGCTGGCCACCGTGGCCATCGGCGCCTACCGGCAGGCCCGCCGCACCGATATCGGCCTGGCCGAGCTGTACGCGTTCATGGATGAGGCCATCGACGCCCAGTTCGGGCCCGAGCAGTTCGTCACCGCGCAGATGTCCCGGCTGGACCTGTGCACCGGCCGCCTGGAATGGGTGAACGCGGGCCATCCCGCGCCGCTGCTGATCCGCGACCGGCGGGTGGTCGCCAGCCTGGACTCGCCCGGCACCCTGCCGGTCGGGTTCGGCGGCGCCCGCCCCCAGATAAGCCAGACCCGCCTCGAGCGGGGCGACCGGCTGCTGTTCTTTACCGACGGGCTCATCGAGGAGCACCAGCCCGGCGGGCAGGAGTTCGGGATGGACCGCCTGATCGAGGTCGTCGAACATGCCTGCCGCAGCGACACCAATGCCCAGGCACTGGTCCGCAGGTTCTCCCACACCCTCATGCGCGAACGCCGCGGCATCACCACCGACGACGCCACCCTCCTCCTGGTCGAATGGCGCGGAGGCAGCGCCGACCACCTCACAAAACTGGAAACCTGACCATCCCACGTCACGGGGTTCGCCCGACCAAGCTCATCCGCCAGCCGAACCGTCCTCAGCGACCTCGACCCAGATCACAGTGCTGGGGTGTGCGCGAGTGCTGAGGGGGTCTGGCGGCCGACTATTGCCGGTGCCTCGTGGATGAGTTCGTCGTTCCTGGTGGCCTCCACCATGAACAAGGCGAAGTCCACGCGGCGGGTGAGGTTGCTGTTGAGGATCGGGTCGCCGACGTGTCGGCTCCACACGGGCAGGCCCTGGCTTTCGCCTTCCTCCAGGTCGCTGCCGCGTACGACGGTCCACAGCGTGTCGCTGGCGAAGACGCGCCGGCATGCTTCCACCTGGTCGTCGAGGTCGGCGAAGCGTGCCAGTCGCGCGAGCGGGCCGAGGACGTTGACGAGCGCCTTGATCTTCCACGAGTACACGTCCTGGCCGTCGAGCGTGATGTGCCACCCGCACGAGAACACCAGGCGCGCCCCCGGCCGCGCGTGGTCGAGTACCGCCTGGGCCGTTCCCGACGAGTAGTTGTTGACCCCGCGTGGCACCAATACGGTGAGCACGCCGTCGCAGCCGGCGACCGCGCGCTCGATGACGTCGCGGTCGTCGGTCGCGCCCGGAATGATGGTGATGCGTCCCTTGAACGCCTCGAGCTTGTCCACGCTGGCTTCTCGGCACACCCCGACGACCTCATGGCCCCGGTCCAGCGCGTGCTGCACCATGTACCGCCCGAGCTTTCCAGAGGCCCCGACGATGCAGATCTTCTGCAAGGCAGGGTTACGGCCTTGTGTTTGGTCTCGGGCCGGTTCCATGGCGTCCTTTCCATCGCGGCGCTGGGTAGGCCGCGGATCGGTTCCTGGCAGCGTCTTGGATCGCAGCCCGGCTCTGCTCTAGCCCTGTTGTGGCATGAGGATCGCGGGGAAGGCGAACGGGCCCGGCCACCAGCAGCGCTGGCGGCCTTCCCCATACAGAGGAGAAGGGCCCGCTCGCCGCCCCCGTCACCCCCGACTCTTGGCCGGGGGCGTCCGGATTCAGGGCCGGCGGCCGATGGCTCGACGAACCAGAGCAATTCCCTTGGCGCCGTGCGGATGTCGTCCGCGAGCAGCCCTTTTGCGCACCGGTCGGCGCGCGCCATGGGCTCAGTCCTGCGTGGGCCGGGAAGGGTCGGAGTCGATGAGAGCCAGCGTTTCCACCATTCCGAAGAATCCGCCTGGATCCATCTCATCGGGCACTATCGCGCTAGGCGGCGGAAGCGGTTGGTTCAATGCGCCCGCAGGCTGTGCCTCGGGCGGAAGCCGCGGGTTCGGGGGAGGATGCGGAGGCTGTTTCATGGCCGTGTCCTTCAGGCGTCCCGTAGACATCGGATCGTGGATGTCGCCGGGGTCTGGAGCGACAGCGGGCGGGCCACCGGACGAAATCAGCGCCGGTCACCCAAACAAGCCCTCGCCATCACCCTACGCCCCAGCTCGAACCATGTGGAGCGAAAACGGCGAACGTTTTGGGCCGGAGTATTTCGCGTCGCGCCCGGCCATGCTGTGCAAGGCTGAAGCGGCGGCCGACAGGCTGCCTGGCCGGGGCAGGGGAAGGCGCTGAGCAGCAATGACGACATCGGGCGAGGCGCGGGCCGCCCGATTGTGGATGCTGGTCACCGAGTTCGCGGACGGCGAGGTGGTAGCGGCCGCGCACGTCTGCCAGGCAGCCGTTGTGGCGGTAGGGGTGGACGGGGCGGCGCTGTCATTGACCTCGCGGCCGGATCGGCGGCAGCTGGCGCACGCCACCGACGCGGTGGCCGCGGTCCTGGACGAGCAGCAGTTCGCGCTGGGGGAGGGCCCGGGCATCGAGGCCTCGGCCTCCAGCGGCCAGATCCTGGCCGCTGACATGTCCTCGCCTGCCCACGCCGCTCGATGGCCGGTCTTCACCCCGGCGGCCACCGAGGCCGGGGCGCGGGCGATCTTCGCCTTCCCGCTGCAGGTAGGAGCGATCCGGCTCGGCACTCTGACCCTGTACCGGGCCACCGCGGGCGGGCTCACCAACGAGCAGGTCGCCGACACGCTCACGCTGTGCCGTACGGCGGTGGCGGTGATGCTGACCACCGGCCGGCCACCGCCGGACGGTGCGGGCTCGGATCAACGGTCGTGGCCGCTCGGCGGACCCGGCGAGGGCCGGATCGAGGTCTACCAGGCGACCGGGATGGTCGCGGTCCAGCTCGGCGTCGACCTGCACGACGCGTTCGCCGCCTTGCGCGCACGCGCCTACACCAGCGGGATACCGCTGGCCCGGCTGGCACGTCAGGTGGTGGACCGGCAGCTGCGGTTCCACGGCGACCCCGACTCCGACGACGGTTGACGACCACGATGGACACCCCGGCTTGGCGGAAGGAAGGGAGGGCACGGGATGCCCCAAGAACAACGGCTCGCTGAGGTGTTCGTAGAGCTCGCCGACACCCTGGTACTCGACTTCGATCTCATTGACTTCCTGCAGCGGCTGGCGGAACGCTGCGTGGAACTGCTGGAGGTGGAGGCGGCCGGAATCCTGCTCACCGACCAGGCCGACGCTCTGCAAGTGATCGCCGCCTCCACCGATCAGGCCAGGCTGCTGGAACTGTTCCAGCTCCAGTCCCGCCAAGGGCCCTGCATGGACTGCTTCGCCACCGGCCGGCCGGTCAAGGTCGCCGACCTGGCCGCCGACCCCGACCGGTGGCCGATCTTCACTCCGGTGGCGCTCGACGCCGGTTTCAGCGGGGTGCTGGCATTGCCGATGCGGCTGCGGGAACGCGTCATCGGTGCGATGAACCTGTTCACCGCGACCTCCACCGGCCCGAGCAGCGGCGCAGCCACCAAGATCGAGCAACTGGGGCAGGCGATGGCCGATGTCGCCACCATCGGCATCCTGGGCCAACGCGCGGCTCACGAGCACCATCTGCTGTCACAGCAACTGCAGATCGCCCTCAACAGCCGTGTGATCATCGAACAGGCCAAAGGGGTACTCGCAGAACGCCACCAGATCTCCGTCGATCAGGCCTTCGCCGCGCTGCGCACCCACGCCAGAAACACCAACCGCAAACTCACCGATCTCGCGCAGGCCGTCATCGACAGCGACCCCGCCACGTTGGATTCTCTCCGCCCCCCACGATAGCCCGGTGGCACAAACCGCACCTGACCACCCGCTCAGCAACTTCGCCTCTCAGCGGGCATTCCCAACCCCCGTCCCGCGAAGGCGTGAGCAGAGCTGTGTCATTGATAAGCGACAATCAGCGAAATGCATTTTCGACCGGACAGGGTTGAAGGCGCATCGATTCACCGACGTGCCGATGCAACCTAATCGACTTGGCCCAGCAGCTCGACGTGCGTGGTCGGACGTCGTAAGAGCCGTTCGATGGATTGCCGTGGGCCATAGGAACTCCGGATGAGTGCACGACGACCTCGCTCAAGCATCAACCCAAGGAAGGGCAGGGGCCCCTGGGGCTGCCCGATAAGGACCTTCTATTCGGTTTCAAGGGGCGGCCTGTCGGCCGCCGGCGGCCGGGAGCGTGCGGCCTCTTCGGGCCGGTCTCCCGGCCGCCGCGCGTCATCAGTCGGTGGTCTCAGGCGTCGCGCAAGCGCTTCCCGTCGCGCTGGTCATCAGATTGCAGATGAGGTTCGTCTCGGCGACCGTGTCGTCGTCTGGGTCGTTGCCCGCGAGGGCGGGGCCAGCGGTTCCGAGCAGGGCACTTGTGGCGACAGCGGTGGCCGCGAGTACGGTGCGAAGCCGCATGGAGTCTTCCTCGCTGTGTCCGTAAGGTCAGGATCCGGTGGGGCATGCCCACAGTGATCAGAGCACGTTCGATTGCACTAAGCCCCGATCTGACTACTGCGCGTAGTTCCCGTGGTCCCGGTGGAGAAACGCCATTTGGTCAACTCCAGGCTGTGGGGTGCCAATATTGAGCGTATGGGCGTTGAGCTGGGCTTCTGTGGAGGGCTCAGGCGGCGCGGTGGTACTCGTTGACCCGCCCGGATAGAACGGTGCGGCGTTGAACGCAGGCGGTCATGTCGGCCACGTGATGACGTGCCGCGCAGCCATGCCCGGGGTACCCGGTGGGTGTGGCCTGAGGTGGTGGGCGAGGTGGTGTTGGCCGAGTGGACGGCGGAAGGGGGCTATGCCATCCCGCTTGGCGGGGCTTGAGCGAGAACAAGCAACCTGGTGAAGGTATATCGCGGATCTCCCCGACCTCCCTGGCGTCGACCAGCCGGGGCAGCACGGCGCCGAACGGCGCGAGGGCGACGAGCAGACCGGCGGCCCGGCCGAGCCATGCGCGGCCACGGCCGGTGGACCGCGGGCCGCGTTCGCGGCGGGACCCTCGTCCGGCCCGGCGCCGGTCACCGGCGGTGCGGGCGCCGACATGACGATCTCCTTGCTGAAGTGGGACGCGGGTACGGGACGCCACGGGCGCCGCGTGAACGAGGCCCGGTCCTAGCTCCGATCGGCGGGCTCGCGGACAGTGACCCTGGATACCCCGGGCACGGTACGGGCCAGCACCTCCGACAGCCGCCGCGCCGTATCATCGGCCTCACCGCGCAGCTCGACGCCTCCGTCCCGGACGGTCACGGTCCACCGGTCGTACGCTCCGTGCTCCCGGAGGGCGGCGATCACGTCGTCACGGATGCGGGCGTCCCCGCGCGCCAGCACCGCGAGCAGGTCGCGGCGGCTGACCATGCCCACAAGCTCGGCGCCCTCCAGCACCGGCACGCTCTTGATGCCGGTCCGGATCATCATCTCGGCCAGTTCCGCGGCATCGGAGTTGGGTCGTGCCGTGCGCACCTGGGTGGTCATGACGTCCTCGACGCGGCGCGACGGTGATGTCGTGCTCGTGCAGCACCCGGATGGCCTGGCGGACATGGCCGACCTGGGCACGGTCACCACCGGAGAGGTCATCACTTCACCGATTAAACATGGTGCGCATTCACTCTCTGTCGGCTCGTATCGCCCACGGGGGCGGGCCCTCTATCAGGGTGCAGCGCGGGCGGGCGATGGCTGCAGGGCCGAAGGTCCCGGCCGGAACCGCCAAAGGGACCGTGGACATCCCTCCGGCGCCGTTCATGGCCAAGGTCCCGGCAGGAGCCGACCTTCGCCCCTCCCCAGGCGAGATGCCCCGGTGGTCGGGTGAAAACCGGAGTCGAACGAAGGGACGTCATCATGGGAGCCGACGGGGTCGCGGCACGTCCCGGCCGACACGCCGGAGGGCCTGGCGGCGGACGTCCGCCGGGCCGTTGAAGCGGCCGTGTGGGCGCCCTCGGTGCACAACACCCAGCCGTGGACGATTGGCGTCCAGGGTTCCTGGATCACCCTGCGCGTCGACGCCGACCGGAGGCTGGAGGCCGCCGATCCCAAAGGTCGGGAGATGCTGATCAGCTGCGGCGCGGGAGGCGTAGGTCGGCGAGGCGTGGATGCGGTCTCTGGTGGCGGGGAGTCGCCGAGTTCGGCCAGCCAGTGCGGGGGTGCGGGTGTTGCGGCCGGTGGCGTCCACCACCAGGTCGACGTCGTGTTCTCCGGCTGAACCGTCGGCACAGGTCAGGTGAACACCGCGGACGCCGGTCGCGTCCGGTAGCAGGCCGGTGACGGGCCATCCGTTGAGGATCGTCACGTTGGGGGTGGCGGTCAGCCGCTGCCGCACCGTGTGGTCGAGCAGGCAGACTATGTCCGGCCGCGGCGCGAACTGGATGCACCAGCCGCGGGCGTTGAGCCAGCGCAGGTCTTCTGGCGCGCCGATCTGGTGCGCGCCGACCCGGCGCAGATCCAGGGTCAGCCCGGGGAAGAGCTGCTCCAGGGCACGCTGCCCGCCTTCCCATAGCGCGTGCAGATGCCGAGCCTGCGGCACCCCGCGGCGGAACCCCTCGCCGCGGGGCGGGTAGCCGTCGCGCTCAACGAGCGTCACCGTGTCGAACGTCTCGGCCAGCGCCTGCGCGGTTGCCAAACCGGCAATGCTGCCGCCGGCCACTACCGCGTGTCCGTATCCCATCGCGGTGTCTTCAGCTCTTGGTCATCGGTATTGAGGGCTCTGATGGGTGGTCGTGTCGCGGGCTCGTGGTCGTCGAGACCGGTTGGTGGGACGGGACGCCGACGGGGTCACTCGCCGCTCGCATGTGGGCCGCCGGGTCAGACGGCCTGTTTGTCGAGAGGCGTGTTGTCGGCGGTTGGGCGTCGCCGGTTGCGTAGCCGGTGACTGCCGTAGCCGCGTGGCCCGGACTGCCGGTCACCAGATCGTCGTGCGCAGTGGCCGGGGTTCGGCTCAGCTCGTCTGATATACGCCCGTTGGCGGATCAGGGCGCGTAGACGGGCGTGAGGTCGAAGAAGACCCGGTAGTCGGTGATCAGGCCGTCGTCGCGGGTGTGCCAGATCGACACCACTGGGACGGAGACGTACTTGTCGTCGAGGCGGTGGTAGGTCACCTCGGTCTCGGCGATGGTGTCGGCGCCTGTGTCGGTGCCGATGTGCCAGTCGTTGATGATCCGGTGTTGCAGGCCGTTGATGGTGGCGAAGAACCCCTGGATGCCGGCAGTGATGGCCTCACGGCCCACCAGTGGGTCGGCGTTGCCGAACACCATCGTGGCGTCCTCGGTGAACAGTTCGGCGATGCTGCCGGGCCGCGCTGAATCGACCGTCTGGAAGACATGTTGCGTCAGTTCGTGGGGCATGAGTTCGTTGAGCACGTCGATCATTCCCTTGCGTGTGGATCGATTCAGCCGGAGGAGTGCGGTGCGGTCTGGTTGCCGGTGCGGGCGTGGGTGGGCACCTGGATGCTCGCGCCGTAGCGTGGTGCGAATTCGACGATGGAACCTGCCTGCACCGGGTGGGGTCTCGGCTCCGTCGAGAAGTGATCTAGCCGGGTGAGACGGTGTGCCTCTCGGGCTGTGCACTGGCGGCGGCTGAACGTCGCCGATTGCGTAGCCAGTGGCCGAGAGTGACGAGCCCGAACCCCGCCGCGTAGATCGCTGTGGAGACCACGAAGTAGCTGATGGTGTTTCCGGTCAGCCCCTGGGACTGGCTGGCCGAGAAGGCGCCGGTGGATCCGTTGGTCCATTCCATCACCAGGACGGCCGTCTGGAAGGTGTACACCTGGCCGAAGGTGATGGCGTAGATGAGGTAGGCCGCC
>NZ_JBIMPP010000070.1:0-40721 GCF_043906805.1 Actinomadura sp. SCN-SB
CAGGCTTCGCTCAAGCCCGGCTTATGGGGACAAGGTTAAATTCAACTCATGCCGTGTGTGAGGAGGACCCCGGCGTGCCGGCCCAGATAGTCGTTGTCGATGACGACGAGGCGCTTCGCAACGCGGTGCGCCGCGCTCTGCGACTCGAGGGTTACGACGTCGAGCTCGCCGCCGATGGAGCGGCGGCGCTCGATCGCCTTGCCGGGCTGAAGGCGGATCTCGTGGTGCTGGACGTGCTCATGCCCGTCCTGGACGGCGTCACGGTGTGCCGCCGGCTACGCCAAGGCGGCAACCGAACACCCATTCTCATGCTCACGGCACGCGATACGGTCGCCGACCGGGTGGTCGGTTTGGACGCAGGAGCCGACGACTACCTGACCAAGCCGTTCGCCCTCGAAGAGCTGCTGGCCCGCGTCCGCGCCCTGTTGCGCCGCAGCCACTCCGAACACGACGGCTGTCTACACGTCGACGACCTGGAGCTCAACCCGCGGACTCGGCAGGTGACGCGTGGAGAGCGTCCCCTGACGTTGACCCCCACCGAGTTCGCCTTGCTCGAACTGCTGATGCGCAATGCCGGGACGGTGTTGCCTCGCGACGCGATCCGGGAGCGGGTGTGGGGAGTCGCCGCCCCCGACGGGTCGAACACGCTCGATGTCTATGTCGGCTACCTGCGCCGCAAGACGGAGGCGGGAGGTGAGGCACGCATCGTCCACACGGTACGCGGAGTCGGATTCGTGCTGCGCGGCGGATGACGTTGCGCACCCGGGTCACGCTCGCCGCCGGGTTCGCCGTGCTTCTCGCGGTGGTGACGGTGTCGGTCGGCGTGTACCTCCTCGTCCGAGACAACCTGCGCGACCAGATCGACGAGTCGTTGAGCCGCCGCCACGGCGACTCCGCGGAGCAGCGCGATTTCTCCCACGGCACTTCGACGGCGCCCGATCATCTGCCGCTGATAGAGCAGGTCTTCATGCAGATCGTGGACCGGGACGGCGACGTCGTCTCACGGTTCGACGACCGTCCCCTGCCCATCACCGGCGACGTGCTCGCCGTTGCGCGCGGCGAACGCGAGGAGACCTTCTTCGACGCCGAAGTGGACGGCACATCGGTGCGGGTTTACGTCACCTCATCGGAGCAAGGGACGGCGCTGCAGGTCGGCCGGTCTCTGAACGAGGTCGAACAGGCACTGAGCCGACTGGTGTGGACCCTCATCGCCGTCTCCGTCGCCGCCGTCGGCTTGGCCGCGGCGATCGGCCGCATGGTCGCCGCCACCGCCGCCGCCCCCGTCCACCGGGTGGCCGAGGCCGCCGAGACGGTCGCCCGGACGGGAGAACTCTCCCATCACATCGCCGTTCCGGGCGGAGACGACCTCGGCCGTCTCGCGGCCAGTTTCAACACGATGCTCGACGCGTTGAGCGAGTCGTTGAGCAGGCAACGCCAGCTCGTGGCGGACGCGTCACACGAGCTGCGGACGCCGCTGGCGACCGTGCGGACCAATGTGGAGGTCCTCGCCCGTGCCGATGAGCTGGTCCCCGACGACAGGGCACTGCTCATCCGGGAGACGGTCGCACAGGTCGAGGAACTGACCGGGCTCGTCGGGGACCTGGTGGAGCTGGCCCGGGGCGATGGCCAGGAGGAGCCGTTCGCGGTCGTCGATCTCGAGGAGATCGCGCGGCGCGCCGTCGATGCCGCCGAGCGCAACCATCCCTCGATCGTCTTCCGGGTCGACAGCGCCCCGACCCTGGTCCGCGGAGCGCCCGGCCGGATCGCGCGGGCGGTGTCGAACCTGATCGGCAACGCCGCCAAGTGAAGTCAGTCCAGGGCCGAGGTCGAGATCGGCGTTCGCGACCGCACGGTGACCGTAAGGGACCACGGCCCGGGCATCGATCCCGCCCACCTCCCCCATATCTTCGATCGCTTCTACCGCGCGCCCGAAGCCCGCACGATGCCCGGCTCCGGGCTCGGTCTGGCGATCGTCAAGCAGGTCGCGGACGGTCACGGCGCGACGGTCACGGTGACGACCGCTCCCGGCGGAGGGGCTTTGTTCAAGCTGCGGTTCCCGGCTGCGGGCACCGATCCCGAAGATCATAATGGAACCTCACGACCCTCTTAAGGTCGCCTCACAGCGGACTCAAAGTGTCGCGCTAAACATGAGCGAGACACATTGATGACCGCACTGCTCGGGGACGCGCACCGACCGCTAAAGACCTAGGGCGTCACAAAACCCGGCAAGAAAGAGGCGCATATGGCTGAACACCAGTTGATGCCCAGAGTGCCTATCTCGGTGAGGGCGCCCATGGTCGTTGCGCTCATCCTGGCCACGGTGCTCGCCGCGGCGGTGCTGCTGAACACCGCGGACATCGGCGGCGGGAACATGCAGGGTGGTGGCATGGACCACATGAGGGGACAGAACCAGAACCAAAACCAGAACGGGAACCAGCAACAACACCAGAGGATGAATCACGGAGGGGGCGGTCCGCATTGACCGTGTCCACGTCGCCACCAGATAAGCGAGGACCGGCATGAGCATAAAGACGGCCACCCCTTCACCGGATCGCACGCGCACCCTGGGCGCCAACCGCTCCTGGCGCCGCCGCCTTCTCCGCCACCACCTGCCGCTCGCGCTCGGGTGTGGCGTGCTCCTCGTCCTTTTCATGGGACTTTCGCCCTTCATCACGAGCGAATCACGCACCCTCGGCGACATCTTCGGTGGCACGTTCCCAGCGGATTCCCCAGGTCTCGCCGGCCAAGCCGGACGTCCCAATGAAAGCACCGGCCAAGTCCCCTTCTTCACCCTGAGTTTCGAACAGGGGGGCGCCTGGTTCCTCAGGCAGTCCACCACCGCCACGGGATACGTCGCCACCGTGCTCCTCGGGCTCACGCTCCTGATCGGGCCGGCCAACCTCCTGCTCCGCAAGCGGAATCCCGTCTCCAACTATCTGCGTCGCGACGCAGGGGCATGGACGGCCATCGTCAGCGCCGTCCATGTGGTCCTCGGGTTTCAGGTGCACGCCGAGATCATCAACTACTTCTTCAGACGCTCCGGCGGACTGCAGCTCAGCAGCTTCGGCCTGGCGAACTGGACGGGCCTCGCCGCACTCTTGATCGTGCTGGCACTGCTCTCCATTTCCACGGACGGCTCCATGCGGGAACTCAAGGCCAAGCGATGGAAGCACATCCAGCGCCTGAACTACGCCCTGTTCGCACTCGTGGTGCTCCACGCCTTCTTCTACGGCGCGCTGTTGCGTGCCTCATCCCTCTTCACGCTGATCCTGATCCTCACCGTCGCCGTCGTCCTCGTTGGACAGGTAGTAGGGATCGGGCTGTGGCGGCGAAGGTACGCGCGCTCCCCCAAGAGAGCCCAGCCGGCATGAGCACCACCCAGCCACAGCATGCCACCGCCACGAGATCCAGACCGCCGTTCGAAACGCCGCTGCTCGTCTCCGCGGCACGCTGCACGCTTCGCTACGTCGCGCTGCCGTTCGGCTTCCCACTGCTGGGAATCGCTCCGGGCGCCACACTCGACGTGGTCACAGGGGCCGCACTCGGTGTCCTCCTGACGCTGGACGTGATCGCCGCGGTATCCATCGTCGTCACGCTCCGCCGACTGTGGCGGGTCCAGCATCCCCGGCGTTGGCAGTACGTGCCGGTAGCGGCAACTCTCCTGATGCTGGTGGGCTACTTCCTCCTGAGCGACTTGCCCGCACCGCTCGTCTAGCATCCGGGCATCACTACTACATCGCTTCGTTGATCTGTTTTGGGCGCTTCCCACGGGTAGGGTGACTGAACGACGGCATGAACCTCACCGGCCACCAAAGCATCTACTAACTGAGACAGTAGTAGGGCGATAGGATCTCTACCCGGGGACGGCAAGGATGCGACTTCAGGAGATCGGCGGATCCCGCAGGCGGACGGTGGCGCCGATGTCGGCCCTCGCGGCGCTGACCGTCCTGGTCACCGCCTGCCAGAACGGCGCAGGAAGCGGCACGGGGAATTCGGGCGCCGCCGGCACGAAAGTGACCATCACGCCCGCAGGGGGCACGGTACGGCCTGACACCCCCATCACCGTGCAGGCCGCGGGTGGGAAGATCAAGGATGTCATCGCCACCGCCAACGGCCGGGGCATCGAAGGCGTTCTCAGTCCCGACAGGACCAGGTGGCGCTCACGCTGGACCTTGTCGCCCGCGACGCTTCACCAGGTGACCGCGACGGTGACCGGCCGGGACGGAAAGCCGGTCACCCGGCGCGGTTCCTTCACCACGTTGAGGCCGAGCCAGACCTTCCACGCGGACGCCCGGGCCCCCTTCAGCAACGAGAAGGTCGGTGTCGGCATGCCGATCATCCTCGCCTTCACTCGTCCCGTGTACAACCAGGCCGAGGTCGAGAAGGCGTTGGAGGTCAAGGCGTCCAAGACCGTGGAAGGCGCGTGGCGCTGGACCAGCCGGCAGGAGATCGTCTACCGGCCACGTCGCTACTGGACCCCAGGGGAACAGGTCACTGTGAAGGCGCACCTGAGCGGCGTGCGCGGCGCGAAGGACACCTATGGCGATCGCGACCTGAACCTGAGGTTCACCGTAGGGGACGAGGTGATCAGTACCGTCGACACCAAGGCCTACACGATGACCGTCAAGCGCAACGGCAAGGCCACGCGGAAGGTACCGATCAGCGCCGGCAGGGCGACCAAGCGTGCCTACACCACCACCAACGGCGTGCATCTGACCATGTCCAAGGAATACAAGGTGGTCGCGGACTCGGCCACGGTCGGCATCCCCAAGGGCGACCCCGAGTACTACAAGCTCGACCTCTACTGGGCCATCCGGATCTCCAACAGCGGAGAGTACGTCCACAGCGCCCCTTGGTCGGTGGCAGACCAGGGCAAGCGGAATGTCAGCCATGGCTGCGTCAACGCCAGCCCCCAGAACGCGGAGTGGTTCTACAAGCAGACGCAGCGGGGCGACGTCGTCGTCGTCACCGGAACCGACCGTGAACTCGAGTGGAACAACGGCTGGGGTTTCTGGCAGATGCCGTGGGAGCAATGGAGGAAGGGCGGCACGCCTCCCGAGTCCGCCGCTCCCGTCCGGCCGCCCACAGGCTGACGGCGAAGAACGAGCGATTCAGGACCCGCACCGAGCCACTGCGGGAAGTGTCCAGGCGCCGCGGCGAGCGGCGCCCGTCGACGACTCGGCCGCCTTCGCTCATCCAAGGTGCTGGCTCGACGAACCGGATTACCTGGCGTTCACCTGCGGGTCATCCTGGTCAAGGTCCTGGCCGCACCTGCCTGAGATGCTCGCGGAGCTCACTCTCGGAGACACTGCCATAGGCGAAGAGCCGTCCGTCCACGACTATCGCGGGCGCCGTCACCGCTCCCGCGTCCGCCGCGAGCATGCGGCCCAGCTCGGTGGCCATCGCAACCTCGGTCACGGTCAGGGAGTGATCGCGGGCCACACTTACCAGGATCCTCCTGGCGAGCGCGCTCAGCACATCGTCGCCCTTCGTGAGCAGGACCACTTCGGTCATGGACCGTCCCGTTCGATCACGCCGGCATCGAGCCACATCGCAAAGCCACCACCACGCCACCGAGTAGACCTGGGTTGGAGACTAAGGTAAATAGTATCTCAGGGATCGCCAGCTCATCACGGCATTGAATAGCACGACTTTTCGAGGATCCGGTGATAACCCGGAGGCCGCCGCCCGGTGAATATTCAACACACTAGCGAATTGCCGCGTAACCCCATTGGCATCACCCTGAGGCGTGCCAGCGTAGACGCCCTTCTTCCGCCTAAGTGAGAGGTGCCACGGGGCAGTCGGCCGCCCCGTGGCACCCATGGAGCGGGAGAGGGCAGTTCGGTGCATCCAACACCGCGAGCCCCTTGACATCACGGACGCCCTCTCGCGATGGGGAATCGCTCTCCATATACTATGAAGGATAGTATGTACGTCACTGGCCGTCCAGCTGGACGTGAACATTGAGAGGGACCGGTGAAGTTCACTGCCCCACGTCCCATCGACAGGGTTTCACATGGTGAGTTGCACAACGTGAGGCCTGGTTTCACGGAGCGTTGCTGGTTCGAAGTGCGATGTGAGCGATGGCGGCGGCGGGAAGCAGCACCGCAAAGGTCACCGCCATGGTGGTGGTCAGACCGAACGCGGCCTGAACGGTGCCCAGCGGGATGTAGAGAAGTCCTGCGATCGCGTTTCCAACACCCATCACCACGCCGGCGGCAGCCGCGGGTGCTTTGGGTGCGGCGTTCTGGGCGGCGACAATCAAGAGTGGCTGGCTTGCGTAGACGAGCGCACCCGCCGCGACTGCGGCCGCGATGAGCGGAACGATCCGCCCTGGCAGAAGCAGGACGGCTGCAAGCGGGAGCGTCGCGGTCACGAGCGAGACGGCGGTGGTGCGCGCGTAGCCGTACCGGGCCGCGACAGCGCCTGCGGCGATGGCTCCAAGGCCGGCGCCGAGAGAGAAGCCTCCCAGGATCCAGCCCAGCTGAGTTGCGTCCGGGGCGATGCCGTGCTCGGCGACCAGCCAGAGCGGGACGGCACTGGTGAAGGTGATGAACACCAGGCTGACCAGGGTTGCCGCCACCGTCAGCAAGCCGACGGGTCCGGTGACGACGCGGCGGTCGAGGAGCCGTCGGGTGAGGGATCCGGTGCCGTGCGGTCGCCAATCCGGCAGCAGGGTGAGGACGCCGAGAGCGAGGAGCAGCCCGGGCAGCATGAGCCAAGGGGTGACGCCCGTGCCGTGGGCGGAGACCAGGTAGAGGATCAGGACGGGCCCGGCGGCGAAGCCCGCCATACCGCCGGCGGTGAAGAGACCGACTGCCAGGCCTGGGTTCCTGGTCGTTCCTCCGCCGACGATGCTGGTCGACACCGGGTGCAACGCCGCGGACCCGAGCCCGCCCAGCGCGAGCAGGACCAGTACGAGGGGAATGCTGCCGGTGACTCCGACCAGGCTGAGTGAGACCGCTGCCAAGGCGACGCCGGCGCTCGCGACGTGGCGCAGTCCGGCGCGGTCGGCGAAGGCGCCCAGCAAAGGCTGGGTGACCGATGAGCTGATGCTGAAGACGGCCACGAGCAGTGCCAGGGTCGTGGTGCCGGCCGCGAACCGTGCCTGCAAGGTAGGCAGCAACGCGCCAAGGATCGCCGTCATGACGTCGTTGACCGCGTGCACCAAGGCCAAGTACGCAGCAATCTGAGTTCCCGACGACACGATGCCGGGACGGCTGATGACGTGGGGCACAGCTGCCTCCTCAGGTCAGGCCCGGCGCACGCCGATGGCCCGGGGGACGCCTGTCGGTCAAGGCCGAACTACCCCTACCCCGTATCTATTCCTCTACTGAGCAGCTGCCTGTCGGCCAAGGCGGAGCCGAATGTTCGCGTCCTAGTTGGATTGCCTAGCAAGGGGACTTGCGCGTTTGGTTACTACCCCCCTAGGGTATGCTGCCAGTCCTGAAACATACCCCCTAGGTGTATGGAGTGAGTTTCATGTCTCCCGCGTCGAATCAAGCCGCCTCACCACCGGCCTCGCGCCGTCGATGGGCCCTGGCCCTCATCGCGGCCGCCCAGTTCATGGTGATCATGGACACGTCGATCATCGGCGTCGCACTGCCGCGCATCCAGCAGGACCTCGGGTTCTCCCAGCAAGACCTGTCCTGGGTCTTCAACGCCTACGTCATCGCCCTCGGCGGCCTGCTCCTGCTCGGCGGGCGGCTGGCCGATCTGTTCGGCGCCCGCACGATGTTCGCCACCGGCTGGCTCGTCCTGCTGGCCGGGTCGGCGGTCGCCGGAGCCGCGGGCACGGTGGCCGTCGAACTGACCGGCCGTGCCGTGCAGGGCGCCGGCGCCGCGCTCATCGCACCCTCGGCCCTGACCCTGCTGATGATGCTGTTCGGCTCCCAACCCCGCGAGCTCACCAAGGCCCTGGCCCTGTACGGGGCGGCCGCCCCGGCCGGTGGCACCGCCGGAGTGTTCCTGGGCGGAGTCATCACCGAGTACGCCTCCTGGCCGTGGGTCTTCTACATCAACATCCCCATCGCCGTCCTGGCTCTGATCGCGATCCCGAAGCTGATGCCCGGCGGCGGTGGCGGCGCACGGGGCTCGGTGGACGCGATCGGCGCCCTCACCGTCACCCTCGGCCTGGGCGCCGTCGTCTACGCCATCGTCCGTGCTCCCGAGGCCGGGTGGGGTTCGGCCCAGACCTGGGGCGTCATGGCGGCCGGAATCATCCTGCTGGCGGCGTTCCTGGGACTCCAGGCCGCGCGCCGCGCACCGCTGATGCCGCTGTCGATCTTCCGGACGCCGAACCTGGCCGCGGCCAACCTCGCGCAGTTCCTGCTGGGCGCGGCGTGGATACCGATGTGGTTCTTCCTCAACCTCTACCTGCAGCAGGTCCTGGGCTACAGCGCCTTCCCCTCCGGTGCCGCGCTGCTGCCGATGACCGTCCTGATCATGGTGGGGATGATCGTGCTGGCGCCGCGCGCCATCGGCCGGTTCGGCCCCAAGGCGATCACCGTCGCCGGCCTGGCCGTCCTGGCGGCCGGAATGGGCTGGCTGTCGCTGCTCCGGCCCAGCGGCACCTTCTGGGTGGACGTCCTGCCCGCCTCCCTGGTGGCGGCGTTCGGCATGTCGCTGGCCTTCATCCCCTCACTGGGCACGGCCATCTCCTCGGCCCGTCCCGAGCAGGGCGGGCTGGCCTCTGGCATCGTCAACACCAGCTACCAGGTCGGCTCCGCCCTCGGCCTGGCCGCGATGACCGCCCTGGCCTCCGCCCAGGGAGCCGACCGCCTCGGTGACCTGCCCGCCCTCACCGACGGGTTCTCCGCGGCCTTCGTCGGCGCCGGCCTGATCGCCCTGGCCGGAGCCCTGCTGGCCGTACTGACCCTGCGCGCCCCACGGCAGAAGGACATCAGCGACCGGCCGGTTGATCACCAAGCGACGGGACGCCGCTGACATCCGCCACGGCCACCGATTTGCCAAGCGAAGGCACCGCCGGGCAGGGACCAGCCTCGCCCGGCGGTGCCGTCCACCAACTCCAAGGGAACCCCACCATGCGAAACCTGCGCCCGCTCGACCCGGCCGACGCCCCCGCCAAGTCCGCGGAAATCCTCAGCGACATCATCGACCGGCGCGGCGCCGTCGGCGACATGGTCAGCACCATGGCCCACTCCCCCGCACTCCTGCAGGGCTACCTCGACCTCTCCCGCGCCATGAAGCGCGTCAAACTCCCGCGACCGCTCAGCGAGAAACTCGCCCTGGCCGTACAGGAGTGGATCGGCTGCGGCACCTGCCTGGCCGCCCACACCGAAGCCGGACGCGCCGCCGGACTGAGCGAAACCGACATCACTCTGGCCCGGCAGGGCACCGCCACCGACACGCGGGAAGCGGCACTGCTGGCCTTCGCCGTACGCGTCCTGGCCGAACCCGCCGCCCTCACCGCCGATGACATGACCGACCTGCGCGAGCACGGCTGGAGCGACCGGATCATCGCCGAGGTCGTCGGCCTGGTCACCCTCAACCTGCTCACCGGCGCCTTCAACCTCGTCGCCGGCATCGAACCCACCAACGACGACACGCGCCGGGCCATCTAAAGACTGTCACGTAACGCCGGGCGGCTCCGTCCGATGATCTTTTGTGGCGCAGGTGATCACGGCTGCCGAGCAGGAGTGGATCGGCCCGTTCACGGGGTTGTCGGCCCGGCAGTTCCGCAGGCTGGTGCGGGTGGTGGCCGAGCGTGGCGGTGCGCAGATCGCCGATGGACGGCCCGGCCGTCCGTGGGCGTTACCGCTGGCCGACCGGGTGCTGCTGGTGGCGGTGTACTGGCGCACCAACCTGACCTTGCGGCAGGTCGGGCCGTTGTTCGGGATCTCCCACGCCGCCGCCCACCGCGTCGTGGACACCCTGTCTCCGCTGCTGGCCCTGGCCCCGGCGGTGCGCCGCGGCGCTGACCAGGTGTGCATCGTGGACGGGACCCTGGTGCCGCTGCGCGACCGCAGCCTGGCCGCGCGCAGCAAGAACTACCGCTACTCGGCCAACGTCCAGGTCGCCATCGACGCCGATACCCGCCTGGTGATCGCCACCGGCAGGGCGTTGCCGGGCAACCGCAACGATTGCCAGGCCTACCGCGACTCGGGGATGGACCGGAGCCTGGCCGGGCGGCATGTGATGGCGGACGGCGCTTACCGGGGCAACCTCGGCGTGATCATCCCTTACCGCAAGCCCCGGGACGGCGGCGAACTCACCGACTGGCAGGAAGACCTCAACGCAGTGCACCGCAGCGTCCGCGCCCGTGTCGAGCACACGCTGGCCCGGATGAAGAATTGGAAGATCCTGCGCGACCACCGTCGTAAGGCCCGTGCCCTGAACGACACCGTCGCCGGCATCGCCTTCCTGCACAACCTCGCCTCTACCGGCTAAGCCATCAACCAGTGCGCGGGACGGACATCACTCTTTTGGGAGGCGAGTTACGTGACAGCCTAATCGGAGCTAACGGGGCTGCCGTCCGGCAGACTCGGGCCCGGTAGCCGCCGGCGGGTGAGCACTCGGACAGCCTGGACTTTGAGTTCTTGCTAAAGATCGTGCCCCCACCGGTCGGCTGGGAGAACTGATCGCTGCTGGGATGTCGTGCCCCCGCCCGTCGGGTGGATGTGAGCACTGTTCGATTAGGTCGCGATGATTCTCCCGCGGGCTACGGTGCGGCGGTGGCCGATCAGAAGGGTGGAGGGGAAGCGTGCGTCTGTTTGTCGGAGACGACTGGGCCGAGCAGCATCACGATGTCGAGGTGATGGAGGTCTCGGGCCGGGTCCTGGCCAAGGCCCGTCTGCCTGAGGGCGTCGCCGGGATGACCCGGTTGCACGCGATGATCGCCGAGCAGGCTGGAGAGGATCATGCCGCTGAGGACATCGAGGTCCTGGTGGGGATCGAGACCGACCGGGGCCCGTGGGTGCAGGCGCTGCTCGCCGCTGGTTATCGCGTGTTCGGCGTGAACCCGGTGCAGGCGGCCCGGTACCGCGAGCGGCTCAGTGTTTCGGGTGCCAAGAGCGACGCGGCCGACGCGCACATGCTGGCCGACATGGTCCGGACCGACTCCCACCAGTTGCGGCCAGTGGCAGGGGACAGCGCCGAAGCCGAAGCGATCAAGGTGGTGGCTCGGGCGCACAAGACTCTGATCTGGGAACGTACCCGTCATACCCAGCGGCTACGCCACGCGTTGCGCGACTACTTCCCCGCCGCCCTGGAAGCGTTTGAGGACGTCGACGCCGCTGACGCTCTCGAGCTGCTGACCAAGGCTCCCGACCCCGCGTCCGCCGCCAGGCTGACCACTGCCCAGATCAGCGCCGCGCTCAAACGCGCCCGTCGCCGCGGTGTCGCCGAGCGCGCCGCAAGGATCCGTCAGGCGCTGCACGCCGACCAGCTGGGGCAGCCTCCGATCGTCGCCGCGGCCTACGCCGCCACGGTCCGCTCCCAGGCTGCGATCCTCGCCGTGCTGAACGAGCAGATCAAGGCGCTGCAGGGGCAGGTGGAGACCCATTTTGGGGCGCACCCGGCCGCTGAGGTCATCCTGTCCCAGCCCGGGATCGGGATGATTCTCGGCGCCCGGGTGCTCGCGGAGTTCGGTGATGATCCCGACCGGTACGCCTGCGCCAAGGCCCGAAAGAACTACGCCGGCACCAGCCCGATCACTCCCAGCTCCGGCAAGAGGAAGGTCGTCATGGCGCGATACGTGCACAACGACCGGCTCTTGGACACCCTCGATGCCCAGGCGTTCGCAGCCCTGACGGCCTCACCCGGCGCCCGCGCCTACTACGACCGGCTCCGAGCCCGCGACGTCGGCCATCACGCCGCCCTCCGCCAGCTCGCCAACCGTCTCGTCGGCATCCTCCACGGATGCCTCAAGACCGGCACCCCTTACAACGAAGCGACCGCCTGGTCACATCACCCAACATCGCTCGCGGCTTGACATCTAAGCCCCTGGGATGTCTTTAGGGCGCGTTTCGAAGTAGGTGGAGCCATTCGTGACGGCGGTGATGTGGAGGGTGGCCAGGTAGCGGACGGCGAGCGTCGTCCCGGCCGCCTGCCGACGGGCCCACTCTGCACTTGCCTCTGGTCGTCTGCTGTCGTTGGGTGCCGATCAAGCGTGATGGAGAATGTGAGCACGGGCAAGGAACAGATACTCGGTCCTGTTCATGGGCCGGCGTTAGGGCGGAGGGAGGGATCGCATGGCTGCTTCCATCGACCTGGAATACCCGTTCGCGGGCCGGTGGCTCGTACAGAACAGTCCCGCCAACCGGGTGCCCAGCCACGGTACGACCTTGTTCGCCACGTCCTACGCGATCGACTTCGTGCCCGTCGGTGACAGCGGACGCACGGCACCGGTCACGTTCGGCTCCCTCGTGCGCCCGGAACCGCCCGAGAAGTTCCCCGGCTTCGGACGCCCGATCCTGGCGCCTGTCGAGGGGGTCGTCGTTGCCGCGCACGATGCCGAGGCCGACCATGCGGCGTATCGCGGCCTGCCCTCGATCAGTTACGCGCTGACTCAGCGCCGCCGCGCCGCAGCAGGCTGGGTGGCGCTCGCCGGCAACCATGTGCTGATCGAGAGTCGTGGTGTCGTGGTCGCCCTCTGCCACCTCCAACACAGCACCGTCGAGGTTCGGCTGGGGCAACGCGTTCTGGTCGGCGACCTGCTCGGCCGCTGCGGGAACTCCGGCAACAGCACCGAGCCGCACGTTCACGTCCAAGCCATCGACAACCGTGACGTCGAGCACGCCAACGCTGTGCCCTTGACGTTCAGAGGACCTCTACCGCGCAACGGCGAGGTCATCACCGCACACGAGCCGTGATACCAGGTAGCGGGAGAGACCCTCGCCTTAGATGACAGGGGCGCCAATGCGGTTTCAGAGCTGCAGTCCATAGGCAAGCCACCGTCTGCTTCTGTCATCTCCACAGGGCGTCCACCCGATGTCGCGGTAGAAATCTTGGGCCGCCTGATTGTCCTGCCGCACCTCAAGTGTGAGCCGGTGCGTCCCCTCGGTCCGCGCGATGTCCGCGAAGGCGTAGGCCAGGGTGCGGCCCAGGCCACGGCGCTGTGCACCTTGCGCCACCACCAGGTGATGGAGCACTCCGACCCTTTCTGCAGGTCCTGTGGTTTGGCGGCTCGCACGCGCGCGCTCGAATCCGGCCGTCAGCCGTGACCTGGTCCGAAGTGACGCAACTCGGCAGTGAGTGAACTCGTCGACCGTGCCCACGAGATACCCGACCAGTGCGCCCCTGCACTCCCCGACCAGTGCCACGGCCGCCGGACTGCCGACGAAGGTCTGGTAGTGGCGTTCAAGACGGCGTCCATCGAGATCACCAAGGAAGCCACGACGTAGGTACCGGCGATGCAGGCTGGCGACCACGGGAACATCGCCGGGCTCCATCACCCGCAGCATCGCCATGGGCTCTTCCGGCCCGGGCGCTCCTGTCATCATCCGCGAGACCACCGCCAGAGAACGACCGCTCCACGTACTACTATCCGCCATAGTAGACGGGTTCGGATCCGAACAACCACGCCCTGACGCAGCCGTGCCCATGCGAACCCAGACGGGCAATGTTGATGTGCAGCCTCAGCCGTTGCGATAGACGGCACTGAAGGTGCGGCCGCCGTCACGTGATTGGTGAACGGTGCCGTCTTCGATCACCGCAAGCAGCCGGCGTTCGTCGACCGCGGTGAACGCGGTTGCCTGGCCGCCTGGAACCTGGCCTCGCCGCTCCCAGCCTCCAGCGCTTCGGCTTGCCAGGATCCGTCCGTCGGGGGTGACACCTAGCAGGGTCCCGGCCGTGGGGGAGTCGACGTGGGTCAGCAGCGGCGCCCCTGCCACCGGCTTGAAGGCGGCTGCGGAGTCGTCACTGACCTGGAGTCCTTGCGGGGTGGTCGCGTACACCTTTTCGGGACGGTCCTTGTGCGCAGCCAGATCGATCAGCTCCATACCGGCGCCGAGCGTCCACGTTCGTCCGCCATCCCGGCTGAATCGGACCTTGGCCGTCTGGCTGTCGTAGGCATAGAGGTAGTCGCCGGCGGGCTGCAGGGAATGGAAGTCGGCCTTCCCCGCCTCAGAGACCGAGGACCAGGTTCTACCGGCGTCGGTCGAACGTATGAGACCGAGGTGAGGAGAGACGCCGGGGCCGATGTCCGCCGCCGAGGGATGGCCGCTGGCCAGGAACGTCTTCGGCCCGACGATCGTGAAGCCCATCGTGTCCTGCACCCGTCCGGCCACCCGATCAGCGCGCGCCGCATTGACGATCTTGAACACGCCGTAGTGTGCGGCGATGTACACCGCCCCGTCCGACGGGTCGACACCGACACCGTGAACGTGTCCTGTTCCTGGGTCGGCCGCACCCGGTGTTCTCGGCGGCGGGTCGCCGCCACAGGCCGTCAGCGCGATGGCGAGCGCGACCAAGACGGCCGTCCCGGCCGCCGTACGGCCGCGAAGGGACGTCGGATGGGTGTGCATCGGATCCCCCGGAAGCCTGAAGAGTTCGAAGAGAGCAGGTTCACCGGGTAATCGGCTCGACGACGAACCGGCCGCAGCGAAGCATAATACTAAACATCATAGTAATCATCGGGCGAGGAGGTGTCCTGAAGCCCGGCGAGGGCGACTGCACCGCCCGAGGCCCGGCGCCGAGGATGGGCGCCGGGCCTGCTCATCTATCCGCGAACGTGCTGCGGGCTCTGGTTAAGGGTTGGCGGTCTGGACCTCCCGCTTGACCTGGGCGCCGGTCGTCGGAGCGGAGTCGATCGGCTCTCCCTTGAGTGCCTTGAAGCGGCGCAGGCGGAGGCTGTTGGTGACGACGAAGACCGAGGAGAACGCCATCGCGCCACCGGCGATCATCGGGCTGAGCAGGCCCGCGGCGGCCAGTGGCAGCGCGGCCACGTTGTAGGCGAATGCCCAGAACAGGTTGCCCTTGATCGTGGCCAGCGTGCGCCGCGAGAGCCGGATGGCGTCCGCGGCGGCGCGCAGGTCACCGCTGATCAGGGTCAGGTCGGACGCCTCGATGGCCACATCGGTGCCGGTGCCCATGGCCAAGCCGAGGTCGGCCTGGGCCAGGGCGGCGGCGTCGTTGATCCCATCCCCGACCATCGCCACGGTACGGCCTTCGGACTGCAGCCGCTTGATCACATCGACCTTGCCCTCGGGCAGGACCTCGGCGATGACCTCGTCGATCCCGACGGCGTCGGCGACGGTACGGGCCACCGCCTCGTTGTCGCCTGTCAGCAGCACCGGGCGCAGGCCCAGCGCGCGCAGCCGTTCGATCGCCTCGGGTGAGGACGGCTTGACCTGGTCGGCGACGGTGATGACCGCCTGGGCGGCGCCATCGATCCCGACCGCGACCGCGGTGTGCCCCAGCTTCTGGGCCGCGGCCATGGCCCGCTCCAGCGCGGGAGTCAGGTGCTGGGACCATTCGGCCAGCAGCCGGGGTCGGCCAACCAGGACGCCGTGACCGTTGACGATCCCCTGGACGCCCAGGCCCTCGACGTTGGCGAAGTGCTCGACCGTGGCCAGTTCCCCGGCGCGCTCGACGGCGCCCGCGGCGATGGCCTGGGCTATGGGGTGCTCGGAGGCGTTCTCCAGGCCACCCGCCAGGCGCAACACCTGCTGGATGTCGGCGCCGTCGACGGTGACGACGTCGACCATGGCCATCTGGCCGGTGGTGACGGTGCCGGTCTTGTCCAGGACGACCGTGTCGATCGCCCGGGTCGACTCCAGCACCTCCGGACCCTTGATCAGGATTCCCAGCTGGGCGCCGCGTCCCGTCCCGACCATGAGCGCGGTCGGGGTGGCCAGGCCCAGCGCGCACGGGCAGGCGATGATCAGCACGGCCACCGCGGCGGTGAACGCCGCGGCCGTGCCCGTCCCGGTGCCGAGCCAGAAGCCGAGCGTGCCCGCCGCCAGGGCAATCACGATCGGGACGAACACACCCGAGATCCGGTCCGCGAGCCGCTGCACCTTGGCCTTGCCGTTCTGGGCCTCCTCCACCAGCCGCGCCATCTGTGCCAGCTGCGTGTCGGACCCGACCCGGGTGGCGCGCACCAGCAGCCGTCCCCCGGCGTTGACGGTGGCGCCCGTCACGGCGTCACCGGGGCCGACCTCGACCGGGACGGACTCGCCCGTCAGCAGCGAGGCGTCCACCGCGGACGATCCCTCGACCACCTCGCCGTCCGTGGCGATCTTCTCGCCGGGACGGACGACGAACACGTCGCCGACCGCCAACCGCTCGACCGGGATCCGCTCCTCCCGCCCCTCGCGGAGGACGGAGACCTCCTTGGCACCCAATTCCATCAGCGCGCGCAGCGCCGACCCCGCGCGCCGCTTGGCGCGGGCCTCGAAGTACCGTCCGGCCAGGATGAACGCGATCACTCCTGCGGCCGCTTCGAGGTAGATGTTCATCGACCCGTCGCTGCGGGTCATGGAGAACTCGAACGGGTGCCGCATCCCGGGCTCACCTGCGGTTCCGAAGAACAACGCCCACAGCGACCAGCCGAACGCCGACAGGGTGCCCATCGAGACCAGCGTGTCCATGGTGGCGGCGCCGTGCCGCAGGTTCGTCCAGGCGGCCTTGTGGAACGGCCACCCCGAGTACACCACCACCGGCGCCGCCAGGGTCAGCGACAGCCACTGCCACGACTCGAACTGCCAGGCGGGCACCATGGCCATCGCGACCACCGGAACCGACAGCACGATCGCCGTCACCAGCCGCTGCCGCAACGACCGCAGCCCCGTGTCCTCCGCGGATTCCTCGGAAGCAGAACCGGGCTGGGCCTCGGGCTGGGGCGGTGGAGGCGGGGCGGCGGTGTAGCCCGCCTTCTCCACCTGCGCGATCAGATCATCGACGCTGACGCCCTCAGGGAACTCCACCCGTGCCTTCTCGGTGGCGTAGTTGACCGTCGCGTTCACGCCGTCAAGCTTGTTCAGGCGCTTCTCGATACGAGCGGCGCACGAAGCGCACGTCATCCCGCCGATCGCCAGCTCGACCCGGTCCAGCGGGTTGCCGGAAGTCATCGCTCCTCCTTCGTGTGATCGTCGTGCGGGATGTCAGTGCGGGTGTTCGCCGTGGTCGTCTTCGGCCTTGGAGGGCTCCTGGGACGGCTGGACGGCACCGCCGGCCAGCGCGGTGAACTCGGCGGTACGGACCTTCCCCTCGTGCTGGAAGTCCAGGTAGAGCCGGTACGCGCCGCTGCTGGGGGCCTCGACGAAGAAGCTGATCGACGGACCCGGCTTCGTCTTGCCGTCACCCGGCTCGCCGTCCGGGTGGACGTGCAGGTAGGCGAGATCGCGGTCCCGCAGCGCGACGAGGTGACCGTAGGCCTCCAGGTACGGTTCCAGATTGGTGACCGGCCGGCCGTCCTTGCTCACCGTCAGCGTGACCTTGCTCGACCGGCCAGGAACGAGCTGCCCGTCCAGCCTCACCTCATAGCCGTCCACCTTGGCGACCTGCTCGGCCTTCGGCAGCGCCCGCGGCCGGTACTCGCCCGGCGCAGTGACGTCGGTACCCAGGGTGAGCTGCTTCTTCACGCCCTCAGGCTGGACGTCGGCAAAGAACCGGTACGCACCCGGGTCGCCAAGCGTGAGCGGGATCGTCCAGACGCCGCCACCGGCCTCGGTGGGGTGGACGTGCTGGAAGCCCGACAGGTCGCGGCGAGCAATGATCAGGTGCAACTTCTTGCCGTGCAGCAGCGTGTACCGGGTCACCGGCTTGCCATCAGGACCGTCCACCGTGAAGCGGAAGTCGGTACGCTTCCCGGGCTCGATCGTGGTGGTCTTGGGACTGAGTGTGTAGCCGTCCTGGGACACCTGCAGACCTCCTGGCACGGCGGTTGAGGCACCGCCGCCTGCGTTCCCACCGGCTTGCTCGGTCGTGGCATGCCCGCCGGCGGAGTGCTTTGCCGTCTCGGTGGTGGCGCCGACGGGACCGGCGATCTCACCGACCCCGAAGGCGCCACCGAAGACGGCGGCCAGGCCCAGGGCGTACGCGCCAAGCTTGGTCGCGGTGTTCATTTCACGCCTTCAGTTCATATCCGGCCTCCTCGACGGCCGCCCGAACCTGGGCCTCGTCGAGGGGAGCCTCACTGGTCACGGTCACCTGGCCGGTCGCCAGGTGCACAGCCACGTCGCTCACACCGGCGACCTGGCCCACCTCCTCCTTGACCGAGTTCACGCAGTGCGCGCAGGTCATCCCAGAAACCGTGTAGGTGGCGGTGCTCATCAGCTCGTCTCCTTCATACTTACCCCTGGGGGGTATCTCTCAATCGCCCCCATAGTGCCACGGGGAGGATCCGATTGCAACCCCTACCCCCTAGGGGTTATCCAACACGTCGGCCTTGACGACATACGAGCCGGGGTGAGTCCGGACGATCGATCCGTACTCGACCAGGGCAGACAGCATCGTGAGGACGTTCGACCGAATGGTGGTCGTCAGTGCATCCCCGGCAGGCCCGCGCGACGCAGGCGCTGCGGGACGAAGGACACACCGGCGACCTCGCCTTGACCGATGCCGAACCACACCTCCCCTACAACCTGCCGCCGCTGCCCAAGAGCGCCCTGACCCGAGGGACGAACTGGGTGGGCTGGAGTTGCGTGACCGTCAGGTCATCATGATCGTCTAGGGCGGGATCCGCAGGTGCTGGAGGGGCACGGTCAACGGCCTCACATGCGGCGATCCTGTTCCGCCCTGCCAGATTCGTGACGTGCTGGAGTCTGGTGGGCGGTGGGGTCGGACGCGGAGGCCGGGCGGGTTCGGAGCAGGACGGCGATGAGAACGGCACCGAGAAGGAGGAGGGCGGCGCCGACGATCAGCGCGAAGGAGAAGCCCTCCGACGCCGAACGAGCGGGGCCGGCCGATGCGTCATGGTGACGTTCGGCCAGCGTGACTAGTACCGCCACCCCCATCGCGCCGCCGACCTGTTGCAGGGAGCTGAACAAGGCGGAGCCGAGACCGGCGTTCTCCTCGGTGGTGCCCGCGACCGCGGCCGCCGTCAAGACCGGCAGGCTCAGCCCGCATCCCAGACTCGTGACGAGCAGGCCCGGCAGCACGCCCACCACGTACGGGTCGCCCGCCGCCACGCCGGACAGTAGCAGCAGCCCAGCCGAGCTGATCAGGAATGACAGGACCAGCGCCCGGCGCACCCCCATCCTCATCATCGCGTGGGCGGAAAGCCGCATGCCCACAAGGATCCCGGCGCCGAAGGGCAGGTAGCCGACGCCAGCCTGGAACGGACCGTATCCGAGCACGGTCTGCAGGTGGATCATCAGCAGAAAGGCCATCGCATAGAAGGCCGCGGAGAACAGCAAGGTCGCGCCGTTGGCGACGGCACGCGTTCGATCGGCTAGAAACGACATCGGCACCAGCGGCTGGGCCGTCCGCGACTCCGCCAGGAGGAACACGGCGGCCAGGACGGCGGCCAGGAACAGGGGAGCGATGGCGGCAGCGTCTGCCCAACCGGATTCCCCAGCCTGGTGCAGGCCATAGACCAGGGACACCACAGCGGCGGTGCCCAGTACGGCGCCGGGCACGTCCACGCGTGCCCGGCGGCCGGCGCGACTTTCGGCGGTCAAGCGAGGCAGCAGCGCGAGGGCCACCGCCGCCACGGGCAGGTTGATCAGGAAGATCCAGCGCCAGGAGGTCAGGTCCGTCAGCACACCGGAGATCACCAGGCCCGTGGTGCCGCCCAGGCCCGCGATTGCACCCCAGAGGCCCAGTGCTCTGGCGCGTTCCCCGGTGTCCGGGAACAACAGGGTGATCATGGACAGCGCGGCAGGGCTGGCCATGGCGGCGCCCGCGCCCTGGACGAACCGCCCGGCCACGAGCTGCCAGGGCTGCTGGGCGAGCCCGCATCCCAGACTCGCCATGCCGAACAGCGCCACCCCGATGAGGAAGACGCGGCGCCGGCCGAGCAGGTCGGCCACGCGGCCGGCCAGCAACAACAGCCCGCCGAAGGCCAGGTAGTAGGCGTTGACGACCCAGGCCAGCCCCGCGTCGCTGAAGCCCAGGTCGTCGCGGAGGCTTGGGAGGGCGACGCTCACCACGGTGTCGTCCAGGACCAGCATGAACTGCACGAAGCACAGCACGACCAGCGTGGCCCGGCGACGGCCGGTGACCGCGCCGGACACCGGCGTCATGACCGGCGTCCCGTCGGTGGGAGTGGCACGTTCGTCCAGCGGTGAGGCCAAGGATCGATCAGCACCCGACGAGGCTATGCGCCGACCGGGCTGGCCACAATCCGCGATGAGGCCAGGTCATATCGCTTTGAGGACATACCCTGGAACGCATGCTCATCGAGGCCGTCGAGTCCGCCGTCCCGACCTGGGCGGGGGTGATCGTTGTCGGCCAGTTCCCGCTGGCGTCCGGGCAGTGGATCTCCCCGCACAGCCACACGCACCACCAGCTGGCGTGGACGCGCAGCGGTGTGCTCAGCATCGCCGTCGCCGACTCGTACTGGGTCCTTCCGCCCACCCGGGCCCTGTGGTTGCCGGCGGGAGTCGTCCACCGCACCGGCGCGACCCGCGACGCGGTGCTGTGCAGCCTCTACCTCGATCCGGAGCGGTGCGCTCTGGATTGGGCGGAGCCCACAGCGGTCGGCGTCGACGGGCTCCTGGCCCACCTGATCGGCTACCTCGCCCGCGAGGACCTCCCCGATGACGCGCGGCTGCGGGCCGAGGCCGTTGTGCCGGACCTGTTGCACCCTTTGCCTGCCCTGCCGATCGATGTCCCGCTTCCCGTGGACGAACGCGTGCGCGCCGTGGCCGACGCCCTGCTCGCCGACCCTTCGGACCCGCGGAGCCTTGAAGCCCACGCACGCTCTATCGGAGTGAGCCGACGCACCCTGACCCGGCTGTTCGTCCGCGACACGGGGCTGAGCTTCGACCGCTGGCGCACCCACATGCGGCTGCGAGCCGCCCTGCCCCTCCTTGCAGAAGGCCGTACGGTGTCGCAAACCGCGCACGCCGTGGGGTACGCGACCCCGAGCGCTTTCCTCGCGGCGTTCCGCCGAACCGTCGGCACCTCACCTGGGCGCTACCTCAACGGAGACGCCGTTCCCGACGTCTATCGTTAGTGCGGGCAATAGGTCGGTGCACGGCCTTGCCTGAAAATGACGGCCGAGGCGAACCAGCACAGTTTGACCAGCTCACCGGCCAGCCGGACGTCCCGGGACCTCACGGACCCGCTCCGGCCTACATGCTGTCCAGCAAACGAACATGACGGGTAATCACGTGTGCCCCCTCGCACCGCGGGACGACCCGGCCGGGCGCGGTCTGGCCGTCCCGGGGAGTTCGTCGGGCGCTCAGTGGTGGTACTGGTGGACGACCGCGTGGCCCTTGCCTCGGCCGATCATCCAGCGGTTGACGTGCTGGTCGTGCGTGCTCATCTCGAACTCCATAGTCAACTCATGCGCTCCGCGAAGGACTGGAACGGTCTCCAGCACCTACGCAATGTAGGTGATCAGCGATGTCCTCCGATGGCCCGGGGGAGCGGGGCCGGCTGCGGCGCCCAGCCTGGCGCGGCAGCCGACCTTGCCGGATTCGGGCCGCTCAGCGGGCTGTGGCTTCATCGGCAGCGCACTAGCCGCGGCGCATCAGGCGCCCGACGGCGGCCATCATCTCCTCCCTGGCCTCGCCTTCCCTGCCCTCCGTCTGCGCATCCTTCATGCAGTGACCGACGTGATCGTCCAAGAGTCCGAGGGCGACCTTGTCCAGGGCGGCCTGGATCGCGGAGATCTGGGTGAGCACGTCGATGCAGTACCGGTCCTGCTCGACCATCGACTGCACGCCACGCACCTGCCCCTCAAGACGCCGCAGCCGGTTCTGCAGCTGATCCTTGGTGGCGCTGTAACCACGCGTCGGCGCGGAACTGTTCGGCATCGTCATACCACCCAGCCTACCCCAACCCCCATGGGGTATAGATGTGCCGATCAGCCGGCTGCTCTCACACTCTCCGCCGCATCGCCCCACCATTGGCGGTCGAGCAGCGCACCAGCATCACATGAGCAGGCGGGGACCTACCGGCATGGCTCCTGCAGCGCACGCCAGGGCATCGCAGGCCGGAACGCTCGCCACCCCACCCATAGGTAGATCGCTTTTGGATTTTACCTGGAAGGATTTGGCAAACCCCCACCTCATCTCCTATCTTCCATAGTAGCCCGGCCACCATCCCACATGGCGATGGATGGCCGAACGCCTAATTCCATGGCGCCCGACGCCTGGAAGCCGGGGATCCAATTTCCGGGGTGAGTCCGCGATCCCGTGGTCGCGGTAGGGCCTTCTCCTGGTCCGAACCCGTCAGCTAACCCGGTCGGCAGTCAAGGAGAGGAGAGCCATGCCCGAGCACGTTCACCGAAGTAGTGGCCACCGTGGACGCCCGCATCGGCTGCGGACAGCGCCCTGATCGCATCACCGCGCGGTAGCGGAATCCAGCTTCTTTCTTCCCCTGCGAACTGACTTCAGTGCGCTCAGGCATGCACCCGAACCCCCGACGCTACCTCCCTTAGTCGCGGCCTGAGCGCCTCAACTCAGTGCTTCACGCGCGCCTTCGCGCAATTCACGACTTCACCACAGGCGGCGGATACCGCCTGCCCTTCGGCCTGCTCGATTCTTCGGCAGCGCCCAAGGTCCAGCGCTCGAAAGAGGCCTCATGAACTACAACGGTAAGCACCGCGACGCCGACCCTTCTGTTTCCCCTCTCTCCCGTCGGGCCGTCCTGATTGGCAGCGGCGTCCTCGCAACTGGAGCAGCTTTCGGCATGGCGGGGGCTCTGGGCCCGTCGACCGAGAGAAGCGTGCAACGGGCTGGCATGGCTTCGAACGATGCCTCCGGGGAAGACTGGCCCCGCGCTTCCCGACAACGCCGGGGTTCGGCTGCCGCGGCTCCGCTGGTCCACACGACTGAGGACTGGGGAGCACGCGAACCTGGGCGCAAGGCGACCGTGGTCTCCCACGCTCCCCGCTATATCGTGATCCACCACACCTCCACGCCCAACGTCGACGACTACTCGCTCGCCCGTGCGGAACTCCTGGCTCGCGGGATTCAGAACGCCCATATGAACGACCAGGGCTGGCCCGACACCGGCCAGCACTTCACCATCAGCCGCGGTGGCCACATCCTCGAGGGACGCCACGGCAGCCTCACGGCAGCTCGCAAGGGCGACTTCGTTATTGGGACGCACGCTCGCGAGGCCAACGACTACTCGGTGGGCATCGAATGCGAAGGTACTTACAACACCGTGCTGCCGCCCCGGAAGCTGCTCTCGTCCCTGGTACGCATGTGCGCGTGGCTGTGCGTCCAGTACGACCTGGACCCGCAGAAGGCCATCGTCCCGCACCGCAAGTTCAACGACACCGACTGCTGCGGCGACAAGTTCGCCCCCACCCTGCCCCGCTTCAGTAACGAGGTCGAGAAGGCCGTTCCCAAGCTGCTCGGCTAGGGCGAGACCATCCGTTCGGTATGCCGGAGCCAGTGGTGTCGGCTTCGCAGGTTCAGAGCAGCCGTGAGGCGCCGCTGAACTGTCCCCACCAGTACTGGGCGAGATCCACGACCTCGACATTCTTGCCGGAGCGGGGGGCGTGGACCATCTTGCCGTTGCCGATGTACATGCCGTTGTGGCCCAGGTCCGGATAGAAGAACAGGATGTCACCCGGCTGTACCTGACCGCGGGACGAGATGCGTGTCCCCATGTTGTACTGCGCGCCGGTGTAGTGCGGCAGGCTCATGCCAACCTTGGCGTACGCCCAGAGCATCAGGCCTGAGCAGTCGAAGGAGTTCGGGCCTGCCGCGCCGTACACGTACGGCTTGCCCACGCGTGACAGGGCGGCGTTCACGACGACCGCGGCCTTTCCGGATGCCGGTGACGACACCGGCGGTGCCCCGCCCGTCCCGCCGCGCGACGCCGGGATCTTGCTGATCAGTTTCTCGATCTTGGCCTTCTTGGCGGCCAGGTCCTTGGTGAGCTTCTGGATCTCGGCGGTGCGTGCGCGAGCGGCGCCGGCACTGCGCTCGTATCGCATCCGGGTGAGCGCCAGCTGGCGCAGCTGCTGGACTTGCTGCGCGGCCAGGTAGCGGGAGGCCGCCGACTGGTCCAGCGCCGCTTGGACGTCGTCCCCGGTGAAGAGGGAGACCTCGGACTCCGCTCCGGGCATCATGTACTGCGAGGCGGCCAGGGCCCCGGCCTTGAGACGTGCCGTCTCGTACTCGGCACCAGCCTGTTGCGCCTGCCGTTCCGCAGCACGCTGGGCCAGGCGCGCCTTCTTCAGCGCAAGGCGCTTCCCGTTGTACTGCTCGGTGAGGATCTCGGCCTGACGCCCCAGCTTCTCCGGATCCGGAGCGGGCGCCGCCTGGACGGCCCCAGTCGTGAGCAGACCTGATCCGGCGATGAAGACCATCACCGCGGCGCGTACCGGCATCCGATGCACGAGGTCCTCCTCAGCCTTCCCCTGCCTTGATCGAGGACAAGCTACTACAAGCCCTAGTACTAGGTGGCATCGTGCAAGAAGTCGGTAGCTGACCTGCATTTTCCCGGGTCGCCCGAAACGACGTTAAGGCGGTCAGCGGGCCGGCCCCAGGTCTCACATCGGCTGCTCGACCCCGTTCGGCAGTGAGTCCCCGGCGCCCGACGACCGTCGAGAGGTGGCCAGCGGACCCAGCTCTGCGTGCAGCGAGTCCCAGAAGGCCAGTTCCTGGTCGTCGGCGAGAGTGGAGATCCTGCTCCAGAACTCCTGGTCCTCGGCCTCCGCTGCGACGTCCGCGCTGATCGTCGGCATGGGGATCGTCCTCGCCTCGGCCTCGTCGAGATCGCCTGTCGTCATGTCGACCGGCAGGGAGACGGGCATGCGGTGGTGTTTGCCGCGCTTGCGGATGCGCACCGGCGCCTCGGTGGGTACGCGTGCCGCGGCGGCCTTGCCCGCTGAGACCGCGACGGCGCCGACCACTGCGACTCCTACCAGCCCGCCCAGGACGGTATCCTGCGTTACCACCGGTGTATCCGGCTTGGCCGGCTCGGCATGACATGTGACGGTCAGTTCGCCCACCGGCTCGGGCTTGACGCCTTGAATCCCAGGTGCCTGTGCAGCGTGCTTGGGCAAGTAGTCACGATTCGTCGCGGGCCGCTCCGACGGCAACTCCTTGCCGACGACCTTCACCTTGCCTGGGTAGCCGTACCCCACCACGGAGTCGGTGTCGCGGGTCTTGCGCTTGAGGTGAATGCCGTCGGTGTTGGCCTCGATGGTGCGGATGGTGGAGCCGTTCACCTTCTCCACGATCCCGACGTGCTGGATGGCGTCGAGATCCTTCGAGCCGGACCATGCGAAGAACACCAGCGCGCCCGGTTCGGGCTTGGTGCCCCATGCGTCCTGCTTCGGGTTAGCTGACGGGTTCGGGCCAGGAGAGCCCTACCGCGCATGGGCGGATTCACCTCAGGAACATGGGTCCCCGGCTCCCCCGGCAGGTAGGCGGCAAAGGGAGAGCTGCATGGCACGTGCCGACAGGACTCGGCGGGTGGCTCGACCTCCCGGGCGGAGGTAGATCACGAGCCAAACTACGATGGAATGGACCGCCTGACCGGGACGAGGTACGCGTACGTCGCCGCGGGCATGAGCAGCGCACTGCTGCCTCCGCATGCAGGAAGATCTCTTTCGTTCACTAAAGTACGGTTTGCCCCCACCTGGGCTCTTCTACTGAGTCAGGGTGGCACGTTGATGCGGTTCTTGACCTCACCAACGGCCTGGCGCCGCAGGCAGACCTCACCGGACCGGCATGAGCACGCCGAGCAAGGTCTTCTCCAGAATCTCGCCCACGCTCTCCGCAATCATCCGTCCGGCGGCGGCCTCGTCGGCGGCCGCATGCAGCAACGAGTAAACCGTGGTCACCAGCCAGTCGACGGGGAGGTCAGCGCGGAAGACCCCAGCTTCCCGGCCTCGGACGATAAGGCGTTCCACGTGGGCCATCGGCTCGTCGTGGTAGCGCCGCACCTCCTCGGCGGTGAGGGCGTGCTGCGCGGCGGTGTGCAGGCTGCCGAATCGGTTGAGCAGCGGCCAGCAGGTGCGGATCAGCCGGGCGAACGCCTCGGCCGGCGGCCCCTGCGCGGGCGCGGCCTCCTCGACGACGTTCGTGCCCTCGGCGATGGACGCGGCCAGGACCGCTCTTAGCAGGTCCTCACGGGAGGCGAAGTGCCCGTACAGAGTGACCCGGGCCACGTCGGCCGCCTTGGCGATGTCGCTCATACTGATGTCCGGATCGCGGGCGAAGCACTCGGTGGCCGCGGAGACGATCGCCGCGAGATTCCGCTCCGCATCCGCCCGCCTGCGCTCTCCGGCTCGCCGCCCCCGCACGTCCGCACCCTGCGCCATGAGCGCATCCTAACAAGAACCCGAACAGGCCTGTTTGAGTTAACGAGTGGGAGACTCTCACCTTCCCCCAGCGCGCAGGAGGAGCCTCACCGGGATCGGCCGATCCAGGCTGAGGACCCTCGTCACCATGCCGAACCTGTCCCCTTTTGCCCCAAGTTTCACTTCGGCCTCAAAGGTCACGATCAAGGGTCTCATCCCCGGTATCCCCGGCATCCCCGCAAAAAGCCGCGTCGGGCGGGCGTGGCGGTCATCGTTGCGCCCAATGGCGCGCAGGCGGGTGCCTGCATGGCCGTTCGATACGCCCTGCCCACCGCCCTTTCGCGCCAGTCTCGGCCACCGCAGCGAGGGGAGACCGGCCAGAACCGGAATAGATGCCCCCTAGGACGGGTTTTTGTACCTCGGACAGTGCGTTTGCCCAGGATTTGCCCTGAGCTGGATGTTTGATACTGTCTGTCCCCATCTGGTGACGCACCCCATGCGTCGCCGATACGGACGGGGGCGAACCCCTCAAGGGACGCCCCCTCCACGGTCGCGTGTGCGGAGACCATGACCCCCCGCGAACCGTCATCCATCTGATCGCATGCCGGCGGCCTGCCTGGCCGCCGGACCGCCGAGTCCTTTCAGCGCCCACGGCCCGCAGGCCTGGGCGCCTGGAGCCGGGGACCCAACTTTCTGGGGTGAATCGGCGCACGCCTGGCGTGTGCCGTAGGGCGACTTCCACGCCCGAATCCGACAGCTAACCCGGTAGGCGGCCTGGAAGGAATCAGGAGACCCCTGCCTTGTCGTTCCGTGAGAACCTCTCGTATACGACCCTGCTCGCCTCTGCCCGCGAGCGCACCACCTACCTGACCAGCCAGACCCTGTCCCTGCGCGGACGCGCCGCCGCCGGTGCGGTGGGTGCCGCCGCCCTGGGCGCGCTGACCTTCGGCTCGGCCGCCGCCGCGCTCGCCGACGCCGGCCCGCAAGAGGTGACCACCACCGCCGCCGTGGCCGGGCAGGCCGTCGGCGCAGGCAACGCCGGCGAGGCCGCCGGCCTCCGCCCCGAGCAGCTGCCCGAGAAGGGCGAGCGGCTCGCGGAGAAGACCGAGACCAAGGCCACCAAGGAGTTCGCCGGCAAGGAGGCGAACGCGGCCGAGTCCTCGACCGTCAGGTCCGCCGCCGCTGCCAATGATGTGATCGAGCTGGCCAAGGACCAGGTCGGCATCACCGAGGGCAAGGACGGCAACACCAAGTTCCACAAGTGGTACATCAGCAGCGACGCCGCCCAGCGCACCGCCGAGCGCGACGGCGGAAGCGTCTCCGACTACAAGGGTGCCCAGTGGTGCGACATGTTCATCTCCTGGGTCGGTGAGCAGACCGGTGCCAGGGGCATGGGCGCCGACGCCTACACCGTCTCCCACGCCGAGTGGTTCAAGGACAACGACCGCTGGGGCACCAAGGCCCGCCCCGGCGCCGTGGTGTTCTTCAACTTCGATGGTGACAAGAGCATCGGCTCCATCGAGCACGTCGGCCTGGTCGACAAGGTCAACGGCGACGGCACCATCAGCACCATCGAGGGCAACTCCAACGACGCCGTGGAGAAGCGGATCCGGGACAACTCCGAGGTCGTCGGCTACGGCTACCCCGAGTACCGCAAGTAAGACCCACAACGCGCGGCCCGTCCAACCAGCGCGTTGAGAACCACCCAGTGCGCCCCGCCACCAATATCGGTGGCGGGGCGCACTGCTTTCTAAGCCCTCCGGCTCGTCGACCCCACTTCCGCGCCTCGCGGCGAACGAAGAACATGAACACACCTGTTTGACTTATTACCCCCACGGGGTAGCGTAAGCCGAACAGACCTGTTCGAGTTAAGGGGACAAGGATGTCTCACCCCTCCCCCACCGCGCATGGCAAGACCGTTCCCAACGAACCTCACCCGCGTCGCTGGACGGCGCTCACCCTGATCAGCGTCGCCCAGTTCATGCTGATCCTCGACGTCACCGTCGTGAACGTCGCGCTCCCCCAGATCGGCACAGACCTGGAGCTGGGCAGGACGACCCTCACCTGGGCCGTGACCGCCTACACGCTGTTCTTCGGCGGGCTGATGCTGCTGGGCGGACGCCTCGCCGACCTCTTCGGCGCACGCCGCCTCATGCTCATCGGCCTGGCCACGTTCACCCTCGCCTCGCTGGCCACCGGCCTGGCCCAGAACTCGACTCTCCTGATCGGCGGCCGCATCGCCCAGGGCATCGGCGCAGCACTGCTGTCTCCCGCCGCCCTGTCGACCATCACCACCACCTTTCACGGCGAGGAACGCAACAAGGCGCTCGGCGTGTGGGCGGGACTGGGCGGCATCGGATTCGCGGCCGGAGTGCTGATCGGCGGCGCCCTCACGGCCGGTCCGGGATGGCGCTGGGTGTTCTTCGTCAACGTGCCGGTCGGCCTCGCCGTCCTGGCCGCCCTCCCCGCGACGGTCCCGGCCACCCACACCCCGCACGGCGCGCGTCCGCGGATCGACGTGCTGGGCGCGCTGGCCGTCACCGCCGCCACCGGATCACTCATCTACGGCCTGGTCACAGCCGGCGACAACGGCTGGGGTTCGGCCGGAACGCTGCTGCCACTGGCCGCCGCCGTGATCCTGTACGGCGCCTTCGCCCTCATCGAACGCGCGGTGCGCTCGCCGCTGATGCACGTGGAAATGCTGACGCGCCGTCCCGTGGCGGTGGGAGCCTTCCTGATGCTCGCCGGGTCCGGCCTGCTGATCTCGCTGTTCTTCCTCGGCTCCCTCTACCTGCAGCATCTGCGCCAGCTCAGCGCGCTGGAGACCGGCCTGATGTTCCTGCCCGCAGCGCTGGCCACCGGCGCCGGGGCGCACCTGGCCGGACGGCTCGTCAGCCGCATCGGCACCCGCCCCGTCGCCGCCACCGGACTGGCCCTGGTCGCGATCGGCACCGCGCTGCTCACCCAGCTCCCCGTGGACGGGAACGTCCTGCTCGGATTGCTGCCGGGCCTGGTCATCGCCGCCGCCGGAGTCGGCCCGGTCTTCGTCACCGCCACCACGTCAGCGCTGGCCTACGTCCACCACGGCGAGGAAGGGCTGGCCTCCGGGGTCATCAACACCTTCCACGAACTCGGCGGCGCGATCGGCGTGGCGACCGCCTCCACGCTCGCCGCCGCCGGCCTGACCGACGCCCCGTCCATCAACGGCTTCACCGACGCCTTCACCGCCACCGCCATCGCGGCCGCGGTGACCACCGCCCTCGCGTTCGCGATGGTCCCACCCGGCAAACCCCAGATGACCGGCACCCCGCACGCCCACTGAACACCACGATTCGGTGCCCCTTGGTGGTCGCTGCCGAGTATCGGGAGCGACCACCAAGGGACCGCCGGGCACTGCGCTACTGGGAGCCGGTGTACTCGAAGATGTAGAGCCCGTGGTCACGGTCGGAGGCGGCGACATACTCCTTGCCGCCGGACTGGAAGACGTCGACTCCCCAGAAGTTGTTGCCTCCCTGGTCGATGAAGTGTCCGACCTCGACGATCCTGTCGTTCACGATCTTGGTGACCCGGAAGCCTCCGGCGTAGTACGAGAAGTACGCCAGATCAGCCCGCTTCCGCGAAGTGGCCACCTCGTGCACGGACAGGTCGCCCGAACCGGTGGCGAACGCCGGATCGTGGGCCTGAGGCAGGGCGTAGGTGTCCAGCTCGGTCATCTTGCCCGCCTCGTTGCGGTACAGGTGGACGTACCCCCAGCCGTCGAAGAAGGAGGAGAAGGTGAGGGTGTCGCCCTTGGTGCCTAGCGCCACCGGAAGGGCGCCCGGACCCGTACCGGCCAGGCAGTCGGCGTTGTTGTAGGGCTGGTCGAAGATGGCGAAGCCCTGTCCGCGCGGCGCGACGCCGAAGGTGGGAATGTCACCCTCGACGCTCATGCCGAGCGTCTGGTCGCACGCGTCGGTTCCGGTGCGATTGAAGATCAGCACGGCGTCGTACCCGCCGGCGGCGATGACGTTGGCGACCTTGACGGTGAAGTCGCACACGCCGCGCTCGACGACCGCGATGTCGACGATGTTCGGGTCGCCCGCGGGAACCGCCGGATCGGTGTCGCACGCCTGCCCGGCGAAGACGGCCTGACCCGTGATCGTCTGTCCGTCGGCCAGCGGCCGGGTGTTGCTGCCCTGGGACGCCACGATCGTGGTGCCATCGTCGACGTTCCGCCCGCCCACACCGAACGGTCCGAAGTCCTCGTCGGCGGCGATGACGTACCGGTTGTCGAGGGTGAACTCCGACTGGTGGCCATTGCCCTCCGGTGGGACGTTCAGCCCGCTCTCGGCCGCTTCGGGGTCGGGGTTGGCGAAGTCGGTGTCACCGATGTAGGTGGCGTTGCGAGGGTCGGTCACATCGAGCTTGACGTAGCCGGCGTCCCAGTAGGACACCAGCATGACCTGCCTGCCGCCGATCTGCTTCACGACCACATCGTGGTGGAAGATCTCGGTGAGGTTGGCGGGCGCGTTCTGGACGATCTGCGGGAACCGCTCGTCGAGGTCGTACTCGGCGATGACCCTGGCCTTCTTCGGGTCGGTGATGTCGACGATGTCGGCGTCGGGCCCTTCTTCGTTGTCCACGATGACGGCATAGGCCTTGTCGCCGGCATCCCAAGCGAAGACGCTGTGGATCTCGTTGGCGTCCTTCTTGCCCTGGCCCGTCACCGTGTGGTCGCCGACGCCCTCGGCCAGCGGCGTCGGGTGGTCGGGGTTGCTGACGTCGTAGATGTTCATACCGCCGAACCCGGCGGCCGGCTTGCAGACCTCGTTGTTGCTGACAAGGACGTCGCCGTTGAACGCAGGCGTGTCGATGTGCAGCGACTGGATGCCCTCGCCCGGGTAGCTGCCCTCCTTGGCCTGGATGAAGGCGACCTCCTTCGGCGCGGCGGGGGTGCGGACGTCCACGACGTGCACCCCGTTGTACTTGCACGTCACATCGCCCCACGAGGCCAGGTAGGCGTAGCCGTTGAAGACCCCGACGTCGGCGATCTTCTCGGGCACCACGTTCTTCAGCCCCAGCTTGCTGACCAGCCGGACGTTCTCACTGCCGGCAGGCAGATGCCCGCTCTCACCCCCGTGCTGATGGTGATCGTGGGTGACCTTCGCGTTGTCGATCCCGCCGTCGTCACTGGAGGCGCCGTCATGAGCCAGACCTGTCCCGGTCAGGGCCGTCGCGGCAAGGGTCGCCGTCACGACGAAGGTCGCGGCGACCCGGTTACGGATGATGCGCATGTTCCTCCTGCAGCCGTCTGGCCGATCGTCCGGCCAGAGACGATCGCCACCCGAAAGGGGAGGTGGCGGCGCTAAGGTAAGCCGCAATTCGGCCCTTCATGGATTGCACTCATCAAATCGTAAGCAATTCGTCTCCTACGAGCTGTAGGACCGATGGAATTCGGTCGGCCAAATTCGGCCATCAGGTCGATGGATTGGTTTCTTGGCATTTCCGCTTCAACGCCGGAGTACCAATTTCCAAGGAGCACCCACCGCCGAAAAGGCGGAGCCGGTGGCCGCGCACCGCACGGCCACCGGCTCCGCCCTCGGGTCAGTGGATCATCTGCTGGGGTCGTCGGTCAGTGGGCACCCCACCCCTGGAAGACCTCCTGGGTCTGCGGGTTGGAGTGGTGCCACAGCCGAGCCCGTAGCGGCCTGCCCCGATCGTCGGTCACGGTGAAGACGTCCAGACCGCGGTTGGCGGTGGCTCCCCGGCGGTTGAGGCCGCCGTTGGCGTAGACGTGGTTGTTGTACCAGTACGTCGACCAGGAGTCGGCCGCTCCGACCGTGGTGTCCTCCGGGTCGCTGTAGGCGATCTCGGTCGGGTTGCGCGGGTCGGTGAAGTCGACGATCGAGTTGCCGCCCTGGTAGTACGCGGCGACCATCACGTACCGGTGCGGCACCGGGATGACGTTGGCGTTGTGCGAGACGCAGATCTGCGCGCCCTGGGGACGCGGGATCATGTACCGCGACAGCAGCGCTGGAGCCGGGTCCCCGGGCCTGACCAGCTTGTAGAAGTAGTAGAAGCCGTTCTCGCTCTGGCCGCCCTTCTCCTCGGCCGACCCGTCGCATTCGGCGGTGCCGCCACCGCCGGTCTCGTCCATGGTGGCGAAGTACTTGCCGTCCCAGGTGATGACCGCCGAATGCATGAACTCGAACCGGTCCTGGGCCGACGGGCTGCGCACATGCGTGTGCCGCTCCCCGTTGCCGGTCGTCGGATTGGCTGGGTTGGAGATGTCCCAGATCTGGGTGTCGCCGGCGCACGAGCCCACCGCGATGTTCCGCTTCATGAGCACCTGGATGTCATGGCAGGCCTTGAACGGCGGATTGAGCGGATCGCCGGGCACCGTACCCGGATAGACGTCGGTGTCATCGCTGAGCGCCTTCTCCCGTACCGACCAATCCCGGACATCGCGGAACGGCACGGTCACGATGGAGATCTTCTGATGCGGCGAGGCGCAACGCGGGCCCGGCCCGGTGAAGGAACCGGGAGTCACCCCACTACCCAGCGGATACGACGACACGTACAGATGCAGGCGCTGCCTACGCGGCTCAGGGATCAACGTATGCGTGTGCGACCCGCAGGCGGTCGGCATCGCGTCCAGGAACCTGGGGTTGCGCGGGTCGGTGACGTCGAACATCCGGATCCCCTCGAACCCGAACGTGGCACGCCCCGCGTCAGGGCCCGTGGTGATCAGAGGCGTGTCCACGCTGGACCCCGCCGCCGTACCGTCACAGTCGGCCTTGCTCTGCGCCCGGTCGACGGACTGGAACAGGACCAACCGGCGGCCGACCTTCCACACCGACACATCGTTCTGCGGACCATGGCAGAAGTAGTCCGACAGGACCTTCGGGCTCCTGGGATTGGAGATGTCCAGGATCCGGAAGCCGTTGTAGTTCCCGGCGAACGCCAGGTTCCCCCAGAACGCCAGGTCGGAGTTGACCACCCCGTCCTTGTCGGAATTGGCCTTCAACGTCATGTTCTCCGACGACGGGCCGGTGAAGGGCGGCAGCTCCGGCGGCCCGCTATGACTCTCGTGACTGTGGTCCTCCCCCGGGTCCGCGGCGGCGGGTAACCCTGAGGCCACCATGACGGTGGCGGCGACACCCGCGAGCAGCAGGCGCAACGAACGGCGCATCGGGGCCTCCAATCAACGCTGGTTGGACACCCTCCCCCCGGCAGGGCGGCGAGCTCCGACACTATGTCGGAGATTGATCCACGTCGATATGCCCGCCGAGTCCCGATCCGGCCACATGGATCCCCCAGTGCCGCACGCGGAACGGCGCGGATCCGGGCCAGCGTGGCGGCCCTCAGCCGCCCGCCCAGCCTGCTGGTGCCTTCGAACGATGACCACGCACATCTCTTCCATGTGCGCGACCGACACCTCCGTCGACTGCAAGTCGCCCAACGGCTCCGCAACTACTCGGCCACCATCAGCTGGCTCCCCCGGCCGACGTCCGGATCCGCGCATCGCCGATACACACCACCGGCACTCCTCACTCTGCCCCTGAGTGGCCAGGGTAATTCAACTAGCGGCAGAACCTCCGAGGGGACGGGTCCGAGGTAGATAGGCCAGAAATGACTCTACGGCCTCGACCGCTCGACACCTTTTTTCAGGAGTGGGGTTGTAATCTTAGCAAGTGACCGATCAAGACCCCAGCCAGTCCCGGATGCTCCTTACCGTTGAGATTGATCTAGAAATAATTGATCAAGCAACGCTCGAGCAGGCCATCGATTCGACGAGCGGCTCCCCCGAGGACGCCGAGGACCGTCACGTGGGCGACCCATCGCGGCCGATCATCAAAGGGACGAATGAGAAGCTGACAGCAGGCCTGGCCCGCCTCGCCGAGGCAGGCGCGGTTACGGTCGCCCTGCCGGGCACACGCGTGGTGAGCACGACGTACGAGGTAGATGAAGCCGATCAATACGAGACCGATAACGAGACCTCGCCACTATCACTACCCGACTTCACTGCTCTCTTTCCAGTATGCCGTTGTGGTAAAGGGACTTGCGAAACCTGCTCGGGGTTCCAGTTGACACCGCGTACGGCCGCGACGTTGTGGGTGGCGGGTGAAACCCTGGCCGACCAAGCATTCGACGATGTCGAGGAGCACGGCGACGACCCGGTGTCGGATCCAAACCAATGGAGGATCTTTGCTCAGTATCCGGCGATCACATGGCGCCAGGATGCGGTGTGGCGCCGTCAAGCAGCCCGCGCTTTCGACGATCTGGTGGATGACATCGAGACGGGGCGGTGGCCCCACCCCACCTGTCCAGGTGAAGAGATGGCTCTGCACCTGATGCTGCAGGAAGCACCTGCTGTTTTGGAGGACGATTGGGCTGAGTGGCAGCAGAGCCTGTCGGAGTTGCCCAAGCACCGAGATGACCTGGACTGGGGCATGACGGGTGAGGTTCTCTCGCAGGACAACGACATCCTGGCTCTATTCGACCTGGAACTGGACGGCATCGAAGATCCTGATGATGACCTCAACCGCGAGATAGGGATGGGCGATTATCGCCCTTCCGCTTGGTTCGTCCCTTTCAACAACAGGGAAGCGCGTGACGGCCGTCGGCCGTTCCGGCGTTGACTCCCCTTGGGTGATGAAGGCTGGCAGATTCGCGATGTTCTGCGAAATCGATAAGCCGTGGGCGGCCAAGCCCGAACCGCCTGCGTGGACATGGTCGAGGCGCCACCCCCTCATCGCCAGAACGTCCCGTGTTTCCTGGTTGGTGAAGTCGGGTTATCGAATGGTCCCGGTAGGCCGTGGTCAGCGCAGAAGGCCGCCCGGCGTTGCAGGCGTCGGCGGTAGTGCTCTCTGTCAGGGAGTTTGGTCGTAGTCAGCCGCACGGGCTCGGTGTCGCGGCGCAAGAACAGCTTGTTGCCGGTTGCAAGCCGCAGGGTCAGCCAGCAGGCGCCCTGGTAGCAGCGGCACCGCGACATGAGCCGACCGAGTTGTTCATCTCGACAGAAGATCGGATCTTGAAGCAGTGCCAGTATCTGTGGGTGCGTCGGGCCGTTGGCCCACGCGAAGTGGATCGGGTAGGCGTGGCCGTCGTGCATGGCACCGTTGGTCCACAACTTGATGTAGTCGAGGTTCGTGCCGCCGTTCCACACGATCAGGTGACGCAAGAGCACCGAAAGCGGACTGGCGTTCCGGTAGAACGGGCCGGTGCTGTCATGACGCCCTGGCCATTGGGCGACATAGGCGCGCTCTCTCGGGTGCCAGTCCTGCGGCCGCTCCACCCAGAACGGGGCGGGCGGTTGCCCTTCGTGGTCCTCGGCGAGTTCCTGACGTGCGATCGCTGCGGCCTTGTTCCAGTCGGACCAGGAGACACGCAGGATGAGCCTGCCCGGCGGCCCCGGGCGAAGGAGCGCTACACCGTTGCCGGCCTTCTCGATGCGGAGCCCGGGGTAGCCGTAGACCTGTGCGTCTCCCCCATCGCAGGGCATGATCTCTTTGATGAAGTCGATCAAACATCGTCTATCGAACTCGGCCACAAGTTCGTTGAGGCGGGGCGTGAGCCTGGTGAATCCCCAGGCTGGTGTGCCGGTCGGCCACAGTGAGATGTCGATTTGGCCGAGCAGGTCGAGCAGGCTGGCCTCGAACCCGGCCTGGCCGACTGCCGCCCTCGGGATGAGGGCAGGGTTCGGCACGTGGGTCCGTAGTTCTTGAAGGGCGGTTTGGTACTCCTCGCCGGTGACCTTCTGACGATCCCGGGCCATCTTCTGCAGGCGCGTGAAGCTGGGCATGGCTGTCCCCCGACTGCGTCGCCCGGCCAAGACGCGTGTCAAGGAACCACCTACGCGTGGCTCTGCTGATCTCGATGGTGGGAACGCGGGACGACGAACTCTTCTGCCTTCCTGTGACCAGAGGCCGGGCTCTGTCACCGGGCACGGCGCCCGCAGCGCCAAGACCAACCTTGGCACTCCATCAACCGCCCTGGGAGCGCGACACACCGACCACGCCTATCCCTCGCCGCCGTCATGCCACCGGGAGTCGGTCGTTTCCTCCCAGATACCGATTGGATGGCGCCGGAGATCGAGCTCCAGTCCGCTGTGGTCGATCAGTGTGGCCCAGTAGCAGGGGTTGCGGCGGTCTCCCTCGGTCTCTTCGCAACGGCACTGCCAGGTCTCGTCCTCCAAGGCCGCCTGGAGACCGAAGTCGGGGTCTTGGAGACGGTCGATCACGACTCGATGGGTGAGGCCACCTGCCCACTCGAGTTTGACAACACTGTCCATCCACAGGTGCCAGTACCGCGTGTACACCTGGCCGTGCAGCGCATGGCAGCGCCGCAACAACCCAGAGATGAACGCATTGCCGACCACTCGGTAGTCGTAGAGGTGCCCATAACGCTCGATGAAAAGGGTCTCTTCCAGAGTCCATTCGTCGGGGCGCGTCAGCCACGCGACCATGTCGAGTTCGAGGCCCTGAAGCGCACGAGCCACCGCGTTGTCCCAGTGTGTCCGACGGACCCAGATCTTGATCCGGGCGTCCATGCCGGGGCGGGCCAGCAGCACGTAGCGGTTGTGCACGCGAGCTCGCAGGCCCGGGATCCCCCAGACTTCTCCAGAATCAGGGTCGACTGATGGAAGCACGCGGTCGATGAACTGCGGCAGCAGGTCGGGATGCACGCTGATCTGCAACTCGTTCGTCAGGGGGACGACGTACCTGAACCCGAAGGGCGGATACGCCTTCCGGCGGCGGTCTGCGGATCGGTCGAATGGCACGTCCCAAGCTCGGTACTCGGTGTAACCCCACTTGGCCAGCAGCCGCGTCTCCAGCGCGGCCTGCTCTTCAGCGGCTGCCGGGATGGGCGGCTCATCCTCGCCCATACGGGCGAGATGACGGCCCGCAGTGGAGATCGGCTCGCCCGTGTAGGTGGTGCGAGTACGGACACGGCGTTCACGCTGAGAACGAAGCATGCAGGACTCCCCGGTTCCGCCGCCCGGCTCGGCGCACATCGGAGAAGCAAGCGCTTCACTGCGGTCAGGTGTCTGACGAGGCTCGTGGTAGGGCGGAGCCCTTAGGGTCCGTGAGGTGACCAAGCCGGGTCGGCCACCGGGACGAGGCGTCCACGCCGCCCGGAGATTCCCTGCCCGTAAGTGTCCACGACCCGTCCTCGGCTCCCCAGCCCGCCACACCTTCCTGAGAGATTCATGACCTGAGCACGCCACGCTCATGACATAGCTCAGATAGGACTGACCGGATGCGACGTCCTCCCACCTCGCACACGCGACCAAGCTCCGCTGCCCGGGCGTACTCTCGATGAACACGGCAGACGGTATCTGGGGTGACCAGTAGGCCAGTGGCCACCCCTTATCCCGTGCCGTACTCCAGAACCTGCCCGTCCTCAGCACCGCGGTGAACTTGTCATCGCGGTCCCGGACCAGGAGCGTCAACTCGTCGACGGCCTCCATGGCGCCACGGGTGTGCACCCCGTATGCGTGACGGACGCAGGGGCCGCTATGCGGAGAGCGGTCACTCGTGCCACCCAACCAAAGAGTTCACCAACTCGGCGTTGTGGTTCGTCCTTGACGGCAAATCTCCGGAGCACATGAGAAGCTCAACGTCGAGCCTGTCCACAGAGTGCGGGCCATGTTCGCTCGTTGTTCGCTCGGCGGCATCGGTACAGGATGGCACGCCGTGGCACAGGCCGACACGAAAACCTGGCTGGACCCGGACAGAGCGGCACAGACTGACACTGAGAGCACTGCTCTGACACGAGAGCTCCGGACTTTTAATCCGTAGGTTGTGGGTTCGAGTCCCACGCGACCCACCCGCGTGACCTGGCCAAACACGAGTTCGCCCCGGTACGTCCCCCACCCGCTACGCTCCACTTCGTCCCCCTGCCTGCTCGCTGCGAGCTCGCGGGGTCGGACCGGGGACGATCATGACCCTGACCGCCGGCCCCATCCACCCCAAACCGGACACCCGCCCACGGCGCGAAGTCCGCTCCGCTGCACCAGTGAGCTGTGCCGTTCGAGAAGCCACGAAGGAGCAGATCGGCTCTGCAAAGCGGCCTTCCATCGAAACCAGAGCCTCATCAAGGCCACGCAACAGAATCGACTCGGGCCGCTGAACCCGGCCAGATCAGCCAGTTCGTCCGCCTCAACGCCAGCCGCGCCTGGGGTCACCGTCCGCCAAGATGCGTCACCCGCCTTACTGGCCGCGCTCAACGGCGTCGAGGCCGTCCGATCGACCCGGGCACGCACCGAGGGCTGGACATCAATCAGTCGGCCCACCACAGCGATCGATCAAGTCGCTAGCCTCCTGCGCCACCAAAGCCCAAAGACAGCTACCCACTCGGCAATGTCTCGGCGGTGGCTCCGGCCGCCCGATCGTTCACGAACCTCAGAGAGGTAGTGATGCCGCAGTAGGCGCTCGGAGAGCAGGTCACCCACCTCAGCCACCTGGCTGTGGTGCAGCGATCACGACAGGGACCGAAACTCTGTCAGAAGCGGCGACACGTTCGCGAGCACAGCAGCGAACAGGTCGAACTCTTCTGCCGCCAACCGAGCTCACCACCTGTCGATGACGTCGCAGTGAGATCGTCCAGCGCTGCCGATGACCGGACGCTCGTCAAGACGGCGCAGAACCGGCTGGCATCTGGTGGTCGATCCGATGTGCGGCATCGGCACCTCCCTGGTCGAGGCCGTCCGTCTGGCGCGGGATGTGGCTGGCGAGGGGGCGGCTCCCGTTCAAGGTCGGTTGTTGCCCGCCGGGTGCGCCAAGTTGTGAAGGTGACGAGTGGTCGGCGCCCAGCAATCCGGCAGAATATCGATGAGCGGGTCCCCGAACGCGGCGGCCTCACCCGTCGTGTCGCCCGCCAGCACGATGGCGGTGTGCTCACCGTTGCTTATGCGGACGCGGGATGGTGATTACGGTGGTTCGGATATGCGCGCCTCGTACTAGGGAAAGGTTGGCCGCCTGGCTGTCCAAATCGGTACGCAGCGCTTCAATGGTGTGCTTTCTTGCTGTTGATCTTCGGTAATCTGGTGCGTCCCAGAGCTCGATTGGATACCAGCCGACAATATAAATTCCTGCGTCGGCTCCTACTTCAGGCAAGTACCTGCTCACCAATTGTTCATCCTGCGAAGTCATGAGATCTGCGTTCCACGAGCCCTTGACCTCGACCACGAGTTTCACGGGCGTGGCGCTCGGACCGTGCTGCGGTGAGGGGAAGGCTTCCAGCAGGATGTCAGTGCGATCGCCCGCCCCGTACGCGTCGTTGGGTTGGATCAGGACTTCTCGGTTAACGGCGATTCGATCACCGGCCATACGAAGGTTGAGTTCGTGGGCGAGGTAGGCGCAGAGGGCGGCTTCCGGCTTCGGCCGCCAGACATCTGGGCGCGCCTCGCTGTCCGTACCGGTCGGAGCTGCTTTCCCCGGACGCTTGCCGGGAATACGGTCCCAGAGGAGCTCGCCATGGGGTGGAAGCTCCTCACCGATCGTTTCAAGAACTTCCATGACTGCGTCCAGAAAGGCGGCGCTCGAGTGCACAAGGCGCCGTGATGGATCCCGCAGGACCTGTATGACGTCCTCCACTCGCACCAAGGCCCAATTCATGATCGCATACTGTCGTGCCGCAGCGACGAGGGCCGCCGCAACAGCGATGCGATTCGGGTAGCGAGCCGCGAGGCGACGCAGCTGTCGGACCGCATCCGCCGTACCTAGGCGGCTCAGTTCGCGGAGCTGATCATCACGCCATTTCCGTGCTTGGTCATCAGGGCTGATCCAACCCACGCCGTACTGCGGTTCTGGATCATCCTCCGGGACGAACAGCGCGCTGAGGGATAGGTAGAGGTCGGCCACACCCGACTCGTCGAGGCCCTCTTGCACGAGCGGTGTCACGTGGGTCTCCGCGCACGCCCGGGCCACGCGACGCCCGAACTCGTTGTCCTCTGCCATGAGAGTTCGGACGCGAGGCCAGTGCGTCTCGGGATCCGTGACCAGCAAAGATTGCGCCACCAGCACGCGATACTGCTGATCGGCCAGCGCGCTGCTGACGACGGAGTCCACAAGGTTGAACACGACATCGCTGGCCGTTGTCAGCAGCATACGGAGAAGGCTATGCCAGGTGCGCACCGCTGCCGCTTGCGCCTCATCGTTCTGTGGTATCTCCAAAAGCGTTGCACCAGCGGCTCGCGGGACGATCTCCAGTTGCGCCGAGAGGGTTTCTAGCAAGCGTTCCATGACTTCGCGCAGCGCTGGGACCAAAGTCGGACCAAGGGCATTAAGCACCATGGGCTGCCGGCCCAATCGCAGCGTGGCAGGGACGAGTTGACTGACCCGCAGCGCGAGTGCTTGAGGAGCGTGGACCGCCGCTAGGTGCAGCAAATCCT
>NZ_JBIMPP010000071.1:0-39523 GCF_043906805.1 Actinomadura sp. SCN-SB
TCGTCCAACACCGGCCGGCGTCGGAGCGTCTCAATCTCCTCCCGCAACTGGATCATCAATCGTGCCGCAGCCCGGTCCACCTCGCCGAGACAGATGATCGCCTGATCTAGCTGCTCCTCACGCCTTTGCAAGGCCTTGCCGATCAGCTCCTCAAGGTGTGTCTCGGACAACCCGCTGACAGGCCCGAGCTTGCGGACTTCACCGTCCTCCCGCGCGGTCTTCCACGCCAAGAGCACCTCGGGGGTGTACCGCCGCGCGTCCTGGTCCACCGCGCGGTGATGTTTACGGCACAGCAGCAGGTTGGAGAACAGGTTCCGTTCCGGGTCCGGCAAGGTCTCGTCCCCGCGCGGCCCTCCGTCCGCCAGCGCGAAAATGTGAGCGACGTCCACGTTCATAAACGGTTTGTCGTCGACGAAGTCCACGACGGGGACCAAGCAGTCCGGGTAGTAGCAACGCCCCTCCGACAGCGCGATCAACGCGGGGACCGTCGGCGGGCATGGCCAAGGGCGACGTCGACCTCTACCTGGACGCCTGGCTGCCGGGCACGCACGAGGACTGCTGTACGAACGACTCGGAGTCTGCGCTATCCCGCGAATGTAAGCAGTCCTCTCCGCCGGGGCTAGGTCCAGGGACCATGCGGTGGCTATGCGGCAAGGCGGCTGAGTATCTCAAGCCACTGAGCAGGCCCACGCCCGCTGTAGTCCGGGTGACCGTCTCAGGCCACATCCCTGCTGTCCAGGCGCTGCGGACGCCGATGCTTCTACATTCCGGGCATGCCAGCCAACGGACGAGCTCTCGTCACTTACCTTCGCGAGCAGGTGCCTGGGATCACCAACACCCAGATCGCCGAATGGGCTGGCGTCACCTACCAGCGCGTCACTGACTGGGACAAGGGGCGCGTCCAGGGCGAACCCAGGCACCACGAGGTCGTCACCCTCGGTCGCGCAGCCGAGAAGGAACACCTCAACCTAGACCTGTGGATCCTGCTCAAGGTCGCCGGGTTCGAGTACATCGAATCTCCGACGGTTGCGAAGCGCGACCATTGGATTAGGGAGTGGGCGAAGCTCACCCTTGAACTTCAGTACGCCGACTTCACCGACCTAACCCGGACTGTCCAAGCCGCACAAAGGGCGTTTCAAGCTAAGGGCGAGCCGAACGAAACCCAGAAGATGCTTGCCGACCTCAGACGCAGAGAACGAGACAAGTAGGGCCCCGCGGGCCCTTTATCAGCTGCTGTTCATCGGTCGTCGTACGTGACCTTCACTCGACGTTCCCAATGCCCGGGACCATTCATCAGCTCACCACTGGCCTATCGCAACCGCACTCCCAGTCGTTGTGGTCGACGTCTCGAACCGGTGGCCAGAACCTGAACCGGAGCTCCTCGACCCTCGCTTGCGTCTCGCTAGGCCGCACAGTTTCTACCGCGAACCTCAGCGGCTCGTTCGGTGTCGTCAGCAGAGGCAAGGCGAGATCGGTCCACGACTCTCCGATACGGGCCACGTGCGCGGCCCCCGTCAACAGCTCAACATCGGTGGATCTTTGATCCGCTCGGCCATCCCGGTCGCCACGCATCGGTGAGGTCATCGAGGAAAACCTGAAGGCGGGTGCGCTGCTGACCTGCCACGCCACCCTGCCCTACGGCGACCACCCCGGCTTCGGGCCCGCGGTCTGCGCCGGGGTTCTGGGCCCGCCACCGCGACGCCGTGCCGGCCGGGCGCCTCGCCCAGCTCTTCCTCGGCGTCCTCCGCGTCCAGCCCCCGCACGGCAACGACCGCTCCAACCAGTCCAACCAGCCCGGCGACCCCGACCAGTCCGCCGCATCCGCTGATGCGCCAGCCGGTGACTCCCGACAGGAGCGCCGCGCAGCGGCGGCCGGTGCAGGCGCCGCCGCGGGCGCGCAGCCCGGAAGCCGGATCCGCCTGATCTCCACCAGCGACCCCTACACCGATCTGCGCCCCGGCGCCCTGGGCACGGTCACCGGGATCGATGATCTGGGCACCCTGGCCGTGCGCTGGGACGACGGCCACACCCTCGGCCTGATCCCCGGGCTCGACCAATTCGACATCCTTTAACCGCCCGCACAGCAACACGACATCCAGCCCCTTTTGCAAAGGCGCCAGCGAGACAAAGACCGAGTAGATAAGACCGCAAGAGTCTCGGGGAATTTTCCGGGTGGCCGGTTGACGTGTTGTGGCGGTCGAGTCATGGTCGTGGGCGTTCGCAAGGAACACGCCCGTTTGACAATTCCATATCCGAGGCGGAAATGCCCTACCGGGTGCCCGGCCCCCTGGCCGGGAATGGCACGGCCACCCGTGGCCGGGCCATGATTCCCCGTGACCGGGCCGGTACGGCACCACCCGCCCCCGGGTCCTCAAGCGGGCCCCGGGGCGCGCACGGGCCGGATCGGGCGGCCACACGGGGCGGTCGGGGTGTAACCGGTGTAACCCCCGGCACGGCCCATCAGGCACCCGGCGCCGGGAAACGGTGATCGTTTCCGTCTCGGGGAAGGGAGAGCCGACGATGGCCGATCTGCCTCGGTATCTGGCCGGTGCGGGTATGCCCGACACCGCGCTGGGTGTCTTGCACCAGTCCGGGTGGCGATTCGAGCAGGACGAGCATGGCAACACCTTCGCCTTCTCGCCCGACCGCCGCGTGATCGTGGCGTTTGTGCCCGAGGAGGGTTTCGGCCCTGCCGAGGGGGACCGATGGCGGTTCGCGCCGCGCCTGCCCGGCTGGCCGTCGTGGGAGCCGGTGTGGGTGGTCCGCGCCTACGCGCATGGCGACCTGGACGCGGTGGTGTGGGAGGCGGTGTTCACCTCCGACACCCCGGCCGAGTTCATCGCCGCGTTCCTGGTCGACCTGGTCCGTAAGCGGCCGCTGGAGGCCGAACGCGACGAACCGGCTCCGCCGGCGCTCATCGATCAGTAACCCCGCCCGCAGCACCGATCAGGCCATCCACGTGTTGGTGGATGGTCTGATCTCTGCTTCTTACGGCAGTGAGAGGTCCGCGGTCATCGAGATGAGGGGCCGGGCTTGGGTTCCACATCGGCGGGGTGCGGGACGTAGCAGTCCTGGTCGCATTCCCGTGCGCCTCGGCTGGTGATGAACGGGCAGTCCTCGCGGTGGGCCTTGGTGAAGGTGACACGGCCGTCGGGGTGCTCGATGATGTGCAGCGCGCCTCCGTAGGTGTAGGCCCAGGTGATGTCGCCTGGCTCGATGTCGTGCTCGGCGTTGAAGCCGTAGCTGGTGGCCAGCAGTGCACTGATCGCGCCGTGCAGGTGTGGGGAGAGGGTGTGCGTGGTCGGCGGGACGGCCAGGATCGCGGCGGCGCGTTGCAGGAGGCGTTCGGTGACGGGGCGGAGGAACCGGGCGGGAGCGTCGACGCCGGGGCCGGGTCGCGGGGTGTCATACCACCAGTCGCTGGGTGCCTCGGCGGCGAGGCTGGTCCAGATCATCTGGTCGTTGAGCACGTCGGCGACCGCGCGGCTCCGCCTGATGAACGTGTCGCGTTCGACGCAGGCTCGGACGGTGTGCCCGGCGATCTCGACGGTGCGGGTGTAGTGGTAGCGGTGCGGGGTAGCTCCGGCGCTGTGGTCTCGTTCGGTCATGGCGGCGGTCATCACGATCTCCGTGGTGCTGCTTGTAGTCCGGGGCTCGGGTCATTTCTCTGATTTAGCCTGGGCTGATGTGACATCTAGGGGTGCGGTTTCTCGGTAGAAACGGCGTGCGCCTTCGATCGAGGCGATGGCAAAGCCCAGGGTGAACGGGCAGGTGTTCCTCGGTGCCGGGCGCTCGAGCAGGAGCTGGCGCGCCGCGTCCGTAGCCCCAGCAGGGCGTCGTAGGGGTCGTCGCCGCCTTGGTCGATGTGGATGATGAGCTGCTCCCACCATTCGGCGAAGGCCCGCGTTTCGGCGACGGCGCGTAGCTGTTCTGCGAGGGCTTCTCCCTCGTCGATGCGGGAGATGAGTTCGCCTTCGGCGGCGCCGCGCGCGTCGATCGCTTCAGCGTGGCGGTCACGCAGGGAACTCTCGAACTTGTTCATGGGGCTCTTCCTCTCGTTCTCGGTGGCGCGTTCTCCCGGTGGGCGGGGCACGTGGCCAGATGCCGCGTCAGATGCCGCCGCCTCGGGATGCCGATCTCGGTAGTCAGGGGCCGGTGGCCTTGGGGGCTGGTGGTCGTGTTCGGCACGGCGATGGCGAGGTGCGACATCCCGTTAGGTGGTGCGTAGGGCGCGGGCGGCGGCTTGGCCGATGGTGGTAGCGGCGTCGGCGGGGTCGTCCAGCAGGACGGGCTCGGTGCCGTCCATGGGGACGGCCAGGCCGAGGGCGAGCCAGAGCACGGCGCAGCCGCTGCGGGTCAGGCGGGTGATGCGCTGCTGCCCGTGGCGGCCTTCGGTGTCGGAGAAGACGCCGTCGGAGACCACCACCAGCAGCCGTGCGGTGCCGGGGCGGGAGAGGTCGAGCGCGGCGTCCAGGGCGTCGACGGCTTCGGCAAAGGCGTGGCAGCCGTCGTCGGCGTCGAACTCGTGCACGCGGGCGGGGGTACGTCCGGGGCGGGTGACGGGGCGGACGGTGGCGCCGAAGATCACGGTGGCCGAGCGGGCGTCGGGCACGTGCCCGGTGGCCCTGGCCATGATCCAGGCGGCCGAGGCGACCGGCGCGGCGAAGCGGCGCATCGAGCGGGACACATCGCAGGCGATGCCCACTCGCAGCGGCGGGGCGGGGACGTGCTGGTGCAGGGTGCGGGTGAACGGCTCGGCGGTGGGCACGGCACCGGCGGCGCGCTGGGCCTCGGCCGCCAGCGCGTCCCGCATCCGCAACCGTCCCGGTGGCGTCGGCGAGGTCACGGTGGCGGTGGCGCGGTCGCGGTGCGCGGCGGTGCGCAGGTGGCGGGCCAGGCGGCGGGCGGCGGCCTGCTCGGCCTGGGTCGGGGTGCGGGTGCCGGTGATGCGGGTCGGGCCCCGCTTGGTGACCGCTGGTGGATCAGCGAACACCCGGCTGGCGGCCTGCCGTGCCTGATCACGGGCCGCCTTCTCGGCACGCCGCTCGGCCGAGCGGTCCGGCCCCGGCACAGGTGCGGGTGGGGTGTCGGCGTCGGTGATCGCTTCCACGGTGGCGGTGATGGCCGCCGCCAGCGGCGAAGAGTCCCCGTCGGCATCGGGCTCGGGTGGGGGTGGCGGCTGGTCAGGGTCCAGGCCCAGGCAGTCACACCACAGGCGGCCCAACTCCAGCATGCCCGCGGTGTCGTCGTCGGCCGTTTGGTGGGCACGGCACCACAACTCGGCCAGCACGCCCAGCCTGCTAGCGCCGATCACCTCGCACACGGCGCGTGCGACGGGAGCGGTCTCATCGGTGTCCAGTACCCCGGTGGTGACGCGGGCAAGGATCAGCGCGGCGGCGCACCCGGCCTCCCACGGTCGCATCGCCGCGCGCACCGCACCCGCCGAGCCGCCCGAGCCGCCCGAGCCGCCCGCGGTTGTCGCGCCGGGCGGGCCGGGGGTGAAGTCGGCCAGCACGAGCTGGGTGATGCAGGCGCGCAGCCAGCGGTGATCGCCGGGGCGGCGGGCCAGATGCGCGGCTTCGATCCGGGATTCCTCCAGCAGCACCGCCGCCTCCCAGTGCGCCCCGCCCGCCCTGGCGGCCGGTGCGGGCAGGCCCGAGGAGGCGCCCGGGCCGGTTCCGGTGGCGGCGGTGGCGTGCCAGGCCGAGTGGCGGGCGTGCGCGGCCTCGTGCACGAACACTCCCCACAGCGCCGGGTACCGTTCCCGGTCAGATGGGCGGGACGGATCACACCCGGCGGGATCGTGGCCGAGGTGGACGCCGTCGAGTTCGATGGTGGCCAGGGCCGGGATGAAGCAGCCGGGGGCGCCGTGCCCGGCGCCGGGGGCGCAGGTGACGATCAGGTCGTCACGGTCGGTCAGGGCGCTGATCTGGCCGGTGAAGGCGGCCGACACTTTGCTCCACGCACCACGCGCGATGGTGGCGCTGGCAGGGTTGGTGGCGGGGTTCAGGTGCGTGGCCATCTCGGGTGATCTCCTTTCTTCGGGTTCGCCGTCCCTTCGCCAAGGCAAGTACGGGCACAGGGCTTGGAGGCGGGTTGGTGGTCAGAGTTGGCGGCCCAGGGCCAGTGGGGTGATGGTGCGGCCGTACACCGAGGCCAGGACCTCGGCGACCACGTCGCGGTCTTCTTCGGGGGCGATGCCCGCCAGGTTGGCCACGGCGGCCTCGGTGCCGAGGACGCCGGCGATCTTCTGAAAGGCAATGAGCTCGCGCAGTTGCGGTGCCCAGCCGATCTCTCCGGCGGTCTGCCGGGCGGCCAGGTTGCGCGCCACCCGTACCGCCTTGGGGTCGATCTTGAGGGTGCGTGCCAGGTCGTAGTCGGTCGACACACGGATCTGCGCGGAAAACCTCGACGCGAGTGCCTCGGTGAGGATGGCGCCGTGCACGCCGGGGTTGTGCCCGGCGATCACATAAAAGCCGGGCTTGGCGGTGATGGTCTCGCCCTTGTGGGCCTTGACGGTGATCTGGCGGCGGCCGTCCATGGCGGGGTACACCACGGCCAGGACTTTGGGTGAGATGAGGGTGGCGTCGTCGATGAACAGGCACCGGCCCTCACTCATCGCCGTCACCAGCGGCCCGTACACGAACTCATACCCCGCGCCGGGGGCTTGGGTGTACTCGCCGATGAAGTCGGCGACGGCGGTGTCGCCGTCCCCGGCCACGGTGATCAGGTCGGGGAAGGCGGCCTCGACCAGCGAGGTTTTGCCGGTGCCGGGCGGCCCGTACAGCAGCGCCGCGATCCCGGCCTCCCGCAACCGTCGCAGCGCCGCCACGTCGGGCAGGTCGGCCAGCTGACGGGGGTGGTAGGTCTGCCCGTTGGGACGCTGCACCGGCCCCAGCGGGGCGGGCGCGCGCGGCGGTGACGGCGATGCGGGGGCGGGCTGGCCCGCCGGGCTACCGGTGCCGCCCGCCGACGGGCCGCTCGGCGGCCCAGGGGGCGGGGTAGACGAGGGCGGCGGGGAACCGGCCGGGTGGCGGGGGCGGACGGTGGCGGCCCGGGCGGCGCCCGCGGTGGTGGAGGTGGCGCGGTACCGGCGCGGGCGGGTGCCGACCTGCTCGGCGTGACCGTGCCCGACCAGAACCTCCAGGGCATTGCCCACCGCGCCGGACGACCGTCCGAGCGCCCGCGCAACCTGCCCGGGGGTGTGCGAGCCGGGATGGTCGGCCAGATACTCGGCCACCCGGCGGCGCAGTTCACCTTGGCCCAGCCGACCACGCCCACTGGCTGAGGGGGACATCACGGGGAAACACCTCAAAACACAACGTCACAGAAAGCTGGAATTGCCGGGGGCGCCTGGCCCGGGGGCGGGTGCACCCCGCCCTCCGGGCCGGGCACGCGGTCAGCTCCCCGCGTCCCCGTCCGGCTCGGTGCCCGGCTCGGTGCCCGGCTCGGTGTCCGGCTCGGTGCCGGGGGCGGCCTCGTCGGAGCGGGGCGCGGGCTGGGTGCCGGTGAAACGGCGGGGACGCTCGCACGTCTGCTCGGCCGCGCCGTCACCGACCAGGCGGTCCAGGGCGTTGGCGACCGCACCGGCCGAGTGCCCGATCACCTTGCCGATCTCATGCGGGGTGAACTCGCTACCGGGGTGAGCGGCCAGATGGGCGGCCACCTTGGCACGCAACTCGCCCGGCTGGGACCGGGCCCGCCCCGAGGCGGTACGACGCCGCCCGTTCGCGGCGGCGCGCACCAGGCGGCGCGCCTTGCCCGACCCGGTGTACACCGCCTCCACCGCCGACCGCGCGGCATCACGGTCACCCGCAGCCAGCGCCGCCGTCACCACCTCCAGCGCCTGGCGCAGCTCGGCCAGCGCACCGTCCGCCTCGGCCACCGCAGCGGCCTCCATCCCCTCCTCGACCGACTCCTCGCCGTGCGACACTTCGTCGACCGGCTTCTCGTCGACCGGCTTCTCGTCCGGCTCCTCCTGGTCGGCCGTTTCCGGGTCGGCGTCAGCGGCCTCGCCGCCGGAGGCGCCGTCATCCGGCACGGTGTCATCCGGCTGCGGTGTGGACACCTCCTGATCACCGGCTCCGCCATCGGCGGGCTCGGGCTCGGCGGGCTCGGGCTGGGTGCGCTCGGTGTCCGGGGCGGGCGCCGGGGCGTCGTCCTGCTGGTGATCATGCTGGGTGTCGGGGGCGGGGTGCCAGGTGTCGGCGGCGCGCTTACCGCGCGTGCGGCCGCCCGCCGTGCGCACCGCCAGCTCGGCGGTCTCCAGTTCCAGCAGCTCCTTGCGCGCGGCGGTTTTGGACACCCCCGCCGCCCGCGCGATTGCGGCGACCGTGCCGCCGGGGTTGGCCGTCAGCGCGGCCGCAACCGCCGCTGCCGGGCCGTCGCCGCGCTGGTCGGCGCCACTACCGGCGGCGCCATTGCCGGGCGTCACGGGGCCGTCCGGGGCCATTTCGGCGCCCGCCATTTCGGCAGCGGCCAGCGCGGTGGCGGTGGTGTTTTCCTGCGTCATCATCCGGCTCCTTCCCTAACCGGGGGGCGCCGATCCCGGCGCCGTTCCCTTTTGGTGTTCGGAGCTCGACCATCGCTCTACCCGGGTGCCCTGGCAATAGAATTCTGCCGGTTTCTCGGTAACCGAAACGGCTGGACACCCTCACCTCGCGAACCGGCCCGGCAGCGCCCTCTATCTCGACAAACACCCGCCAGTCAACCCCGAGCCGGCGACCTTCTCCCGGGGAATATCGACTCGCCTCGGCCTATCGCCTCCGTGGCTGGACGGCCTTACCCGATCGGCTGGTTAAACCGCCCTCAAATGATCGGGCCGCCGGGCTTGACTTGTGCGCGAATCGAGATTCAATCGACCCACACGAAGAGAACCGCAGCATTATCAGAAAAGAAGATCTTGCACACCGGCATGCGGAGGTGAAGCCGAAATGAAGCAGAAAGACGAAACTACGAGCCGCGCAGGCGCGGTCGCGCACAATCACCAGGTGGAGCCGTTCAGCCCGTTGCGGCCTCCCGGCCAATGCCCGCGCTGTGACGCGCGGCGCGCCGAACGCGCCGCGCGCGGGCTAACCGATCACAACCACCAGCCGCTGCCGTTCGGTCGGCGCCTGCCCTACGGGCAATGCCCGCGCTGTGACCAGCTCCACGACGGCGCCCAGCCGCGCACCCGTCACAGCCGGGACGGCCAGCGCGTCCGCGATGACCGGCAACGCCAGCAGGCGCTCGGGGACCATTTCGCGCCCGGTGGCCCGCATGATCGCGGGGAATGCGGACCGGTCTGCACCGCCTTCGACTGGTGACCCCAGACCCGAACACGGCACGCACGCTCGTCCCTTCAGCCGGAGCAGGCCCGCCCCCGGCAGCAAGGGCTACCGGGGGTGATGGCCCGACCCTCCGACCAGGAGACCGTCTGCGGGTCAGGGCAGCCAGCCGCACGACTCCCAGGCCACATAACGGGCGCCACAGCACCAGCAGCTTGGGGCGGCCTCGGTGATCGCGACGAACGTGCCGCAGTCGGGCTGCGGGCAGAACTTCAGGCAGTCGTACTCGGTGCAGGCCATCAGCTCGAACACGCGCTCGTCGAACTGCTCGGTGATGCCACAGCCGCGCTCCACCCACCTCACAGCGTCGTGATGCTCGGCCGAGCGCCCTTCGCCGCGGCAGGTGCAGTAGATCTCCGCAACCCCCTCGGCCGCGGTCGCCTCACGATCTTCGGGATCGGGATGGACCTGCGCCCAGTCCTTGATCTGGTGCGCCAAGGCATCCAGCGCGGACATCGCCTCGTCGCAGAAGACCGGCTCGGCCTCGGGCAGGTAGCCTGCCTCGGACTCGATCACGTGCCAATGCCGCACCGCCGACCCCCGGACCGGCCCGGGGACCGAATCGGGGACCGAAGCGGGGGTGGTGTGCGCGGACAGTGCCGTCATCACGGCGCCTCCTCCCCTCATCGCCGCGCGTGTACCGTCTCGGTGACCCGCCGTAGAGGGGGTCGGGTCATCCGGGGCGAGACCCACCCTGATGCGGGCGGGCATCACCCTGGACGGCCCGGCCTGGGGCGTTCGGCCGTTGGCGCAACGCCCGCCGGTTCACCCGCAGGAGCCAGCTCGCTCCGCCAGCAGGTCGTTGGTGATCTGCGTGAGCGCCGCCGCCAATGATTCGTCCGGCAAATCCAGCGCCTCCGGATTACCCGCGAACAGATCATCACGGGTGGTGATGACGAACGCGCCGGTGCAACACAGCGCAGGCCACCGGTCGGTCAGGAATGTCCGCACACCCCTGCCCGTCCAGACCAGATAAGGGTTCCCCTCACCCTGGCACCAGCGGCGAAAACGCGCCACATGATGTGCTCGCACGACAATTGAATTGCCCATTACACCCCCTATTCAAATGTTCGGTTCGGTGTTTCTGTTTTGCCGTTCTACCACGACGTTCGCTCTGCGCTATCCCGTAGTCAAGGGTGATTCCGAACTTTTTCCAGCCCCAAACGGCTGGAGAGGCTTACCTCGCCGGAGATGACGACCAGCCGCAAAATAACGCCCGGTCACGGCTTGACTTCACCCAAATGCGAGATCTAATGGGGGTAACGGCACATCACGTTGAACGGTCACGGGAATGGAACGGGAGGCACCCAATGGAAACGGCGCCGTTCTTGATCTGGTATGACGCCGAGATCATCGCGCAATACGTGCGCATCGGTAACCCGATTTACCGCGATGACATTTACGCCACGGTGATACAGATCATCCGGGATGAGGCCCGCCGCCGCGTGATCATCCAGGCCCGCGGGGATGACGACGGCCGCGATCACGTGTTCGAGATCCCCTACGACACCGGGGTGGAAGCCGGGGTGATCACCCAATACGGCATCGAACGCCCGGAACGGGGCGACATCATGCCGGTACACCCCAGTCACGGTCCGCGAGCACACGAGCTGGCCCTGCGCTACATCCGTACGCGCGGCGGGCGGCTGATGACCCGGCACGTCATCCCGGACACCGCCACCGACCTCGGCGTCATGCCCCTGGACGAGTTCGCGGCCGCCCGGTAATCACGGCCTTACCCGCGCCCTCGGGCCAGCCGGGGCTCGCCCCCGGCGCCGGCCTGGCGGAGCCTCGGGCGAGCTCACGGCAGGGACCCCATATACCTCACTCCGCCCAGAAGACCCTGTCTCACCCCATTGCCCCGACATTCAGCCTAATCCTTAGCCCACGCCCAGCGTCCCTTCGACACAGCACTCCCTAGAGTGAGTCGGGAGAGCCATCGGCACGTCTAGATCCCGCCGTTACCTGCGGCCACTCCGTAAACGATCATGCCGACCTGGTCGGTACCCCCATCGGCAACATCATCTGCGTCTGCGGCTCCGACCGCGCCTAGATCGCTTCTGACCTCTGCCGACAGTCGGCCACCCGGCCGCTCGACAGGCTAATCTCGCCAGCGGTCCATGAGCACGCCGAACCTGTGGGCGGCAGGCGGTAAAGAAGGGACTACCGAAGTAAGCAATCCTGCCTAAATCGGCCTTGGCCTGCGCTTATCGTATTGCGAACCGCGATGATCTAGCAGCCTGTGGGTCGGCTGGCTCGCCCGCACGGAAGAGAGCGCAGCAGGGCATGCAGCTCACGGTCGGGGCTGACGTGCCTGCGGAAGAGCGGGCCGGCAGGGTCGCCGCGGGCGCCAATGGCATTAGCACCGGCAGCAGTGTCGGTTCGCTGACCAGCAACGCCACCTGTGGTTTCCAGAACAGCGCGGTGCCCTACCACGGGCCCAGCAGCGTGGCGGCCTGTTCCTCATCCCTCTGGTTGGGTGGGCCTAGGCGGTGGAGGAGCTTCTTGGTGGCGCGCAGGATGAGCACCGCCCCATCCTGCCGTCCAGGCTGGGCGTGAAGCTCACCAGGCCGCCGAGATCACCTGTGCTCCACGACCGGTCGGTGTTGGCCTAAGCATTCCCCTCTCGCGGGATTCGCGCTGGCCCCACCGTGGTGTTCGGCTGTGCCGCCCGTTGGCGGGTGGAGAGGCAATTCCTCCCGGGTGTGCGGGCGCGGGCGCTAACCCGGTCTGCGCGAAGCCTGAGAAACACCATGATCGACAGGTTGAGGTGCCTTGATTGGCGCTGACCTGCTGTCCGCCGACGCGGTGGTGCTCGTCGGCGGCCAAATGGACGGCCGAATCGGGTAGCGGGCCGGGTGGGCGGACCTGCTGGCTGCCGGATAGGAGCATCTCCAGGTAGAACGCGGCGCCGCGCTCGGCCAGCCAGGCGGCCAGCTTGCCGGGCTTTTCGGGCACGCTGCGGGCGTCGGGGCACCGCCACCGCGGCCCCGGCTGTCGCCCGCGCGCATCGGCGACCCTAGTCATCGTGATGCACCCCGATGGCGGCCAGCGCCCGCCGATAGAACTGGACACGCCGCAGGTCGACCCGGCTGGTGGGGTCGCCCTCGCGGGAGCCGAGCAGATCGGCGGCTCGGGTCCAGGCGTGGGCGGCCTGCCGGGACGAGCCGCGATCTTCCAACAGTTCGGCTCGGTGGATCAGCGCGATGATCGCTTCATCGGTCTGGCCGAGGCGGGCGCAGGCGTCGCCGAGGACGGCCAGCGCTTGTGCCACGGCCCGGGTCGGGCCAGCCCCTGCCGGGCTGGGGGTGCGCGTGCCGTCGGCGGGGGCGTTGGTGTGGTCGGCTGGGTGGTGGGTGTCGGCAGTGTGCAGGGCGTGGCGGGCGTGGGCGGCTGCCTGTTCGGGGTGGCCGAGGAGGAGTTCGGCCTCGGCCAGGTCGGCCAGTGTCTGGGCGGTGCCGCCGTCCAGGACCGCGCGGGTCAGCTGCTGGGTCAGCAGGTCGCGGGCGCGTTCGGCGTGGGCCGGGCGCGCGCGCAGTAGCAACGCGGCGCACCGGGCGTGTGTTTCGGTGGCGGCGCGCAGGTGCTCGTCGGCATCCAGCAGGTGCAGCGCCTGGTCCGCCCAGTGCGCCGCTTCGTCCAGGTCGCCGAGGGTCTCGGTGATGTGGGCGGCGTGCCGGTAGGCCAGTAGCCGGGCGGCGGGGTGCCCGGAGTGTTCGGCGAGACGCACCACATGCGTGCAGGTCTGGCGGGCCAGCATCAGGTCACCGATGTCGGTGAGGGCCTCCACCAGCGCCCCGCCGACTTGCACCGCCGCTTCGGTGGCCGCCACGTCGTTGCTGTCGGCGGCGGTGGCCGCGACGGCGAACGCGGCCTGGGCGGTACGAGCAGCACGTTGGGCGTGGCCGTTGCGGCGGTGGCACCGGGCCAGCGCGACCTGCGCGTCGGCCCATCGGTCCCATCCGATCTTCGGTGGCTGACCGACAGGAAGCGTCCTCGGCCGGTAGCGATGCGCGGCCTGCTGGTCCGCAGCGGGCGATGCCAGCCGGGCGGTCGGACCGTCCTCGTCGGTCGCCTTCATGTCCGGGAGTTGGTAGAGGGTGGTGATCGCCTCGTCGAAGCGGCCGAGGGCTTCGAGGGTGAGTGCGGTGTCGGCGAGGACCTTGGCGTGCAGGTGCGGTACTGCGGGCAGGGCCGGGTTTGTGGCCAGGTCTGCGAATAGGGGTAGGGCGTGGTCGGGGTGGCCGGTGTGGAGGGCGCGGCGGGCGGTGGCGTATCGAGTGTTCAGGTCGGCCACGGTGGTCTCGGCGATCCCGCAGCGCAGGTAGTCCACTGAGCAGTTCAGTCGCTCGGCGAGTTTGGCCAGGACGGTGGGTGACGGCGTGCGCTTGCCGGACTCGATCAGGGAGATGTAGCTGTCGGACAGATCCCGCCCAGCCAGGTGTGCCTGCGACATTTTGTGCTGCTTCCGCAACTTCCGGACCCGTTCGCCGGGGCCGCCTGGTGAAGGATGTGCTGGGTGTTCGGGCAAGGCTGTGACTCCGTGTTCTGGTCATCGCGCCCATCCATCCGGGGACGCAAAGGGCGGTGGACGATCGGCACCGGCCAGATCAACTCGTGCAGGGCACGGACGTGTCGGCGGTCAGCCGTGCCCAGACGGTGTGGCCGCCGACGGGATCTCCTTCAACGCCCACCTGGGCGGCGAGTTCGGCGACCACGCGCAGGCCGCGGCCGTGTTCGGCGAGCACGCCCTGTCCGTCGGCGGTGCTGAACGCGGGGATGGTGCGTCCGCCCAGGTCGTGCACGGCCAGGCACAGGTCGTGGTGGCGGGTGAGTTCGACGCCGAACCAGCCGCCGGGATGTCCCGAGCGGGTGTGCAGGAGCGCGTTACTGGTCAGTTCCGCGGCGATCAGCGCGGCGTCATCGGCCCGTTCGGTGTCGGCGCACTGGGCTCTCACCCAGGAGCGGACCTGGGCGATTTGGTCCAGGCGCCCGGGGTAGATCCGCCGCCACATCATCGGACCATTGCGCTGGAGCCAAGCATCGGCCAGGACAGCGAGATGCGTGGCCGGGCGAGGGGTACGTTCGCTTGATGCTGTCATCGTTCGGCCGCCTCCTGGTTCCCGGGCGGTGCCATGCGGGCGTGAATTTCCGTGAACAGCACCGCTGGGGCATCGAGCGACGACTTGTCAATCACCGTCAAGTCATGCCGAGCCGTCGGCAATGCCTTCCGGACTGGATGGCAGATCGGAGGCGATACGAACTACCGGATGGCCTCCCCTGTGATCGTGAATGGACGTTTGATCAGAGGATCGCTCTGTGGATCGCGGCGCTATGCCGCGCCGTACGCATCTGGCGAGCGCAGGGCGGGGAATCAGATCGGGGGATCAAATGCCCTGTCGTGAGAGGTCATGACGAGGCACTACACCACACGAGTGATCCATTTCCGATACCATCGGGCCCGAGCACGTATTATCATTCCAACCAAATACGGTATCGAAGCAACGGAAGGGGAGCCGCTGATGGCGCAGCAGGTGCAGGTTCTTCTGGTCGACGATCTCGACGGCGGCGAGGCACAGGAGACGGTGTCGTTCTCCCTCGACGGCCGGGCGTATGAGATCGACCTGAGCGAGAAGAACGCCACCCAACTTCGGAAGACCCTGGAGCCATTCCAGAGCAGCGCCCGCAGGATTCGAGGGACGGCCCGTAGGACCACGCGCGGAACCAGCAACCGTGAGCGCAGCGCCGAGATCCGGGAATGGGCCAGGGACCGCGGAATCCCGGTCAACGACCGCGGGCGCATCCCGGCGCACGTGGTCGAGCAGTTCGAGGCGGCGCACTGAGAAATCGGTAGCGGTACCAGCCATCAAGAAGGCCCGCGCGGCGGCATCGGCGTCACTGACGCCCGGCTGTCCGTGCGGGCCTCCTTATTCGTTAGTGGGACGCGCCACACATCCAGAGAATTGTCATCTTATTCCCGGACATACCGGCCCTGCCTGGGCGGGGGATGCACCGGCACCACGTGTGCGTGGCCGTCGCTGGAGAGCGGTTTACCGGAAGTCTTCAGCTACCGGGTGGTCGAGGTGAGCGCGGTCGTGATCGGCCTTGTGGTGGTGCGAGGTGTTCGGCTTGTGCGGCGGCTTTGCGTTGGGCCAGGTTGTGCTGGCGCAGGAGCGCCGATTGGAGCCGTTCGGTGTCTGGGGAGGGATCAATGTCGATCTCGTTGAGCCGGTGGGCCAATAGCCGATAGGTGCGGCGAACGCCGTCGGCGTTGCCCACAGCGGCTTGGAGCTGCATCACTTCACATGCCAGCGGTTCGGAGAACGGGTCATGCTCGAACGCCTGCTCCAGCACCCTCAAGGCGTCCTCGGGATCGTCGTCACGCAGGAGGTGGGCGAGGCGGACCAGGGCGTCGGTGGCGGTGCGGCGGATCCGTTCACGTTCCCGCTCGGCCCACTCATAGGTGAGGTCCTCGGCCAACTCGCCGGTGTACACCTCGGCGATCCGGCGCAGAGCAGAGATCCGGCCGGGATCATCGTCAGCGGTGGCGGCGGCCTCGATGGCGTGCAGGAAGTGCCACAGATCGACGTCGATAAGGTGGGCATCCAGGCGGTAGCGGCCGCCGGCGTGGTTGATGAACATCGGCTCGCGCAGGCCGGTGGCGGTGCGGAGCCGTTTGCGGGCGTTGTTGACCGCGGTGTGGAACATGGTGCTGCCGCCGTCGAGGTCGCGGTCCGGCCAGATCGCGTCGATGCCTTGCTCGCGGGTGATCCCTTCTGGATGCAGGGCCAACAGGACTAGCAGGTCACGGGAAACCTGGCGCAGCCCGGTGCTGACCGGACCCTGGTCGGTGTCCACGCGCACCGGTCCGAACAGGCGGACCCGCACCGGACAGCCCCGGTCCCGCCCGAAGCGCGGTGGCCGCAGCGGCGCACCCATCCGATCCGGATCCGGTGCCTTGGACGACGCGACGGACGGCCCGGGGGAGGACTTCGCTGGCGGCTCGGGCGGCTCGGCGGGCGGTTCGGTGGTGGGCGCCGGGCCCGAGGGCCTGCTGGGTGCGGAGCCGGGCACTGCGGCTGAGGCGTCGGCAGAGGTGGCGGGGTCTTCGCCGCGGGCGGCTCGGATGGTCTGCAGCAGCTCGGCGGTGTCTTGCGGCGTCAGGTGGAACAGCCGCGCCCCCGCCCAACGGGCGGCATCGGGTCCGTCGGCCTTTAGGACGTGGCCGCCGCCGTCGACGTGGCAGGTGGTTCCAGTCGGGCACGCGCCGAGCAGCACAGCGCCGAGGCCGTAGTCCTCGGCGCGATGCTGCAGGGCCTCCACGGTGAGGCGTTGGCGTTCGTCCGGATGCGCGATGAGCACGAGGGCGGGCAACGGTTCGTCTGGATCGGCGGCCCGCAGCGCGGCGACGTCGCCGACTTCGTGTTCGCTCATCATCCGCGCCCGGTGCAGGACCTCGGTCTCCAGGTACTCCACCGCCGCGGCCAGGTCGGCGGCGACGGTCAGCCCGCCAAGGGTGTCGCCGAGCCGGTTCACCTGGTCATCCGTGAGGCCGAACACGGTGGCTGCGGTCGGTGCAGGGGTGAGCAGTTCGATCCGGTCGCCGTGCGCGCGGGCCAGCAACTCGGTGGCGATCGCGCGGGCGGCAGCGGCGGCTCCGGGTCCGGTCAGGCCCACGTTCAACCCCGGCAGCGGCACCGTGACCGGCCGCCCGTCACGCTCCCCCACGACCAAGCCGTCAGCCATTCCCGTGGCGCGGTCGTCCTCGACCAGTTGCTGATCAGAGCGGACGGGCTCACCCATCGCGGCAGCAGAGCGAACGTGTGCCTTGCGCAGCACGCGGACAGCTGCGCCCTGAGCCGGTTCCGGGTCGGTTACCCCGAGCCGGTCTGGAGCCAGCGCACGGCGATGCCGCCGGTGCAGTCGCGCGGCGGCCACCGCGACGCTGATGGCCGCCGCCAGGCCCAGCCCGGCCAGCGCCCCACTGGGCAGCCGCACCGAGACCGGACCGCTCTCACGCCACCCCTCCTCCGACGACGATGACTCCGACGGGGAGGGCGAGGCTGGGGCGGTGGACGAGCGGCCGGTTTCCGGGGCCTGCCGTGCTGGTGGTGCTCCCGCGCCGCTCTCCGGGGCGGACGACGCGGACGGGCTGGGCGCCGGGGTGGTGGTCGTGCCGGGGTGCGGGCTGGTCGGCGCGGTCGGCCGAGGCGCTGGGGCGGGTGCCGATGCGCGAAGGGTGTAGGTGATCTCGACACGGCGGTTACGGGCGCGGCCGGTGGGATCATCACCCCCGTCCGGACGCGTCTCCGCGGCGATGGGCGCGGCCTCCCCCTCGCCTGCCACCCGGAACCGGTAACCGGTGCCGAGCTTGCCGATCAGCGCCTCGCGTACTGTGTCGGCGCGCCGCAGCGACAGGCGCCGGTTGTAATCGGCTGAGCCGTGGGAGTCGGTGTGACCGACGATCACCACCGGCCGGTGGCCGGCGGCACGGCCAGCGATGTCATCGGCGAGGTGGTCCAGGGTGGAGCGCGCGCTGGGCGTCAGCTCGGCCGAATCGAACGCGAACCGCACCGTGGCACGGGGCGCATCCGGTGAAGCGTCCTCGCCCGGCGAAGCCTCTCCCTCACCAGAAGGGGCGTCGCCCCGGCCGGGGGTGAACGTACCGATCGGGGTCCTGTCCGGCGGTGGGGGAACAAGGGTGGCTTGCTGCGTTGCTGCGGCTCGGTGTTCGTCCGGCGCGGCCGGGGGTGGTGCCGTGGCGATCACGTCCACGAGCGAGGCGGTGGGCGCGGCGGTCGCCCGGTTCAGGGACATGGCGGCTCCCAGCACGGCGGCCAGCAGGCCGCCCACCGCGACCGCGGCCAGGTTCTGCGGGGCCGACAGCCCGGGAATCGTCGGCGCGACCTGCCCGGACAGGCGCGCGGCGGCCTCCAGCATCACCAGCACCGCCCACAGGGCCCACCCGAGCCACGACAGGTACTTCAACGTCGCGAGCAACAGCGTGCCGTCAGCTGGGCGTATCAACGCCGCGACGACCTCCTCTGCGGTGGGCCACCGGTCGGGGATCGGCGAGCCGGTGGCCACCAGCAGCAGCCACGGCAGCCCGGCCAGCAGCGCCGCCAGCACCGCGGCACTGGCCACAGCCCGCACAATGACTCCCCAAGGTGGCGGCTGCTGCGGCCGCTGCTGCCCTCGCGGCATCCCGGTTCCCACGCTGCGTTGACCTTTCACCCGTCACCCGACGACCGGTGGGAGGTGCCTCGCCTGAGATCGTTGACCGGCAGCACACCGCCTGCCGGTGCCGCGCTGCCGGAGAAGGTAGCGGTGCCGGAGAAACAGGGCATACAGCGCGTCAAGGCGTAGGCGACCTCGCGGGCCAGTTGCAGCGAGCCCATCCGCGCCGCGGACTCGGCCAGTGCCTCCTGCGGAGGCGCGTCCGGGCCGGGCGGGTTCCAGGTGTCACCGCGGTAGGTGACATCGAAGACGAGATTGCGCAGCAGCACCCCGGTCTTGCTCTCGCCCGTGGCGGCGCGTTCGGCGTACCCCGAGTAGGCGCCTTCCCCCAGATGCGGCACCGCCTGATAGCGGGCACCCCAGGTGGCGTGGTCGCGGGCGCGCTGGTCCTCGTAGATCGCACGCGCGACGGCTCGGGCGTCGTCGGACGAGGTGTCGGTCGCGATCGTGATGCGCAGTTCCACCTTGCGGTGCATCCGGCTGCCCTGATGATCCACCGCGCTCACCCAGGTGCAGGACCATCGCGGCGTGCGCTGCGTTGGCCACCAGGTGGCGCCCGGGCTCAGACGTTGCAGGGTCGCCTGCACGGGCAACGCACAGGGGTCAGGGATCGCGACGAAATCCGGCGGGGGCACCGGGACGGTGGTGGAGGTCAGCGGGTCGGTCCCGGCCGGCGGCGCTGCCGGAACGTGCACGGGACTGCACGCGGCCACCGCGGCCGCGGTCACGGCGGTGACCGCCAGCGCCGCAGCGGAACCCAGCCGCACAAGGTACCCCCGTGACCGCCGGGCGGTCAGGGGCTCACAGCTGGATCGCGCCGCGGTGGCCGGGAACAGAGGCGGGACAGGTCGCGGCGGGTCGGCCAGCGGCCGGAGCGGCGGCGGCACCCTCCACAACGGGGGCGCGTCCTGCGGGTCATGCCGTGTCGCCAGACCGTACGGCATACCGGCGTCGCTGCTCATACGCCGCTCCCCTCGGTGTCGGCAGGGCTCTTGCCGGTGGGGGCGTCGCTGAACGCGGCGGCAGGGAGGGTGCTGCGCACCACCCAGTCGGCGGCGGCGACCACCACCGCGAACCACCCGGCCGCCGCCAGCGACCACCCAGCCGACAGCGCGCCCAGACCCGGCAGCCCCCGCCCGAGCGTCTTGACGAACAACAGCAGGCCCGCTGCGCAGAGCAACCAGCACACCAACCCAGCCACCAGTGCCCCGCCGACCGCCGCGCCCCACGTCCGGCCCAGGAATTGGCGGTGCGACTGCCGCGCAGCCGGACGAGGCCGGATGCCGTCCTCGTCGACGACCTCGTCGTGGGCGGGATGGTCGGTCCTACGCACAGCGCAGCAGAGGAGTGTGGCGCGCATACGGATTCGCCTCCACAGGATTGAAGGTGGTGTTGACGGCCACCCACGCTGGCCACTGCGGTGTTGCGCGCGGTGTGACACACGACCACGGACCCCGGGCCCGGGTCTCCTGGCCGGGGTCTCCTTGCTCTACGGGCGCATCCTCAGGGTGTGCCATCCGGGCCCAGATCACCCATCTACGCCTTCAGCAGCCGCGGAGTGAGCACCCGTGCGTTGCAGCACTGCCGAGCCAGAGCGCGGAGCCGCAGACCCCCAGCGCACATCGGCAGCCGGTTCCCGGGCGTGGAACACCCACAGCCGCATGCAAGCTCACCCAGGTTCAGCACCGCGCGCGCAACACCTGGCTGGAGGGAACTCGAGCGGTGGAGCGCCAGCTCAACCGGACTGTGTCACACCGAGCGCAACACCGGCCGGACACCGTGACCCCATGACAATGAACACTCCGTCCCGATGCGGGGACCGACAAAGGCCCGGTGACGATCATGATTGTGACGCGGTCAGCCGCGAAGAGACGCCGCCCCATCATGATCTCTTTTCGGAATCGCAGGCCGAGACGAAAGCCATTGGCGTGATCACCGAGTCCCCGGAGTTCACAATTCGGCAAAGACGCCCCACCGTGGATCCCACTTTGGCGACGACAGCCAGTCACGACACCTGTCGAGTGAGATTCGGTTTGACGAGCAGGATGTCCTCAGCTCGCCCTACCCCCGTCCATTCTGGATGATCCAAAAACGGAGGAAGAATGCGCCCGAACCCCTGCCTCCGGAGCAGGCTTGGGTGGCGCGATGACGGCCACTCTGCATCGGCCTCAGCCGCGCGGCCCGTCCTCCACGGCCGGTTCCACACAGGCGAGGACCATGACTTCGCCCAGGCAAAGCACACGATCCGGTGGCCGGTCGCCCAAGGCGGCAACGACAAGGGCTTGCCGCACGACTCCACCGGCCCTCCCTGCCGTCCGGCTGCCGGCCCGCTTTACGGTCGGCCTCCGCAGATTAGCAGTGCAGTCATCGGTCGGAGCGGCAGCGCCGTCTCCTGTGATTACCCAGCGCATCAAGCCGGTAGAGACATGATCATTTCGGCTCTCGCTGGCCACATCGATCCCGAAAGGTGACTGTTGTCATACGCGATCGGTCACCCTAAGCTTCCCTCTCGTCACAATTGCCGCCTAGTGCGCTACGAGGCAAAGAGTTGGCTGACCAATTCAGAGCCGGTGACGTAGCCGGCACACGTACCCGCCATGTCAGCATCGCGATGGCCCTGCTCTCGGCCACCGCCCTCACCATCACGTCCTGCTCCGACAGCGACCGCCCGAGCGGGCAGCCGCCACTGCAGTCCTCGCCCCCGCTTGCCGTCCCGTCCTCCCAGGGCGCGCCCTCCGCGGGCACGAACCAGCCAGCATCGCCTCGGGACGCGGTCATCGCCGCCTACCGCCAGTACTGGGATGCCTCGCAGAAGGCCGCAGTGCTCCCGGAGGCACAGGCCCGCGAGGTTCTAGCGCCGGTGTCCACCCCTGGTGTCATCGACGATCAGATTCGAGGCATCCGTGACCTACAGGCAAAGAACCGTGAGCCGTGGGGCCGGGTCACCGTCCACGTCTATGCGGTGGATATCAGCGGATCCGTCGCGAGGCTCAGCGACTGCCAGGACGTCAGTCAGGCCGGACTCGCTGACGCTCGGACACACCAGTTGATCCCTGGGACGCGCGGCGGAGCCAGACCGGTCAACTACTCGGCCAGGCTCCACAAGGGAGGAGACGGCCGTTGGCGAGTTTCGGCAGTTAAGGCGATGGAGGCGCCATGCACGCTCCCTACCAATTCCGCGTCCTGATCGTCCTTCCTGTCACCGTAGCGCTAGTGGTTGCCCTGACTGGGGCCGCGAACGCGGCACCTCCTGACCCGGCGCCACCCCTGCCCGGGCCGGGAGGATGGGCTGGGAGGGTTGAAGACGAAGGGCTTTCGCAGGGACGTCCGCCCCGTGGCGCCCCTGGCTCTGACCAACGACCGGGTGGCGGTTCCACGGTCCCAGCAGGAGACGCCGGGCAGTGTCCGGGCGCCGGCGCCAACGAGAACTGCACCGGATTGTGCGGGCCGTTGGGCAGCATTGCCGCGTGCGAGCCCGAGGGCGGCGCGGAGCCTGCACCCGCGGTGTCGCCGGTGGATTTGTTGCAGCAGGCGTTGTATGAGTTGCGGCTGCCGCGGCCGCGGGTGCTGACGGCTCCGCCGCGTGACCGCCCTGGTCCAGATGGGGTGGTCGGGTTGGCCCAGTGGTTCTGGTTGGATCCGGCGCAGCGCCGGTCGCTGACGGTGCGGCGGTCGGCTGGGAGTGTGTGGGTGGAGTTGACGGCGTCGCCGCAGTCGATGTCGATCACGCCGGGTACCGGGCTGGGGCAGGTGACGTGCCCGAGCGGCGGGACTCCCTACACCGCGGGGGCGCGGCCGCAGCCGTCGTCGTGCACCTATGCCTATACAGCGAGTTCCGCGCGGCAGCCGTCCGGTGCCTACCAGGTCACCGCGACCGTGTCGTGGGGCGGCACCTGGCGTGGGTCCGGCGGTGCGGGTGGTGCCCTGACCCCGATCGCGGTGTCGGAGTCGTTCCCGTTGCGGATCGCCGAAGGCCAGGCCCTGAACGGGGGTGGCCGATGAGCCCCCGGTCCGCCGCACCCACCGCTCCTTCGATGTCCAAGGAGACCGCGCCGCCGTTGCGTCCGTTGCCGCGCTCGGGGCGCCGCAGCCGGGTCCTGCTCGGCCTGGTGCTCATCGCGGTGTCGGCGACGGTGGTGGCGTGGCTGTTCGTCACCGCGGGGCAGCGGGTGGAGGTCCTGATGGTGGTGCGGGACGTGCCGGTCGGCGCAAAGATCGGCCGGGCGGATCTGGCGGTGACGCGGGCGGCGGTCGATCCGGCTGTGCAGGCGATTCCCGCCGCGCAGGCCGACAGCGTGGTGGGCCGGATCGCCGCGACCGATCTGCGGACCGGGTCGCTGCTGACGCACCGGCAGGTCACCACGGCGCTGGCTCCCGGGCAGGGTCAGCAGATCGTCGCGGTGGGGGTGCGGTCCGCGCAGCTGCCAGCCGGGGGTCTGCGCCCGGGCGATCAGGTCTTGGTGGTGGCCACCCCGGGTTCCGGCGGGCAGGACACGGCTGCCAGCGCGGCCGCGCCGCTCACCCGGGATGTGGCGGCCACGGTGGACCGGGTCGCGGCGCCAGACGCCGACGGGATGGTGGTGGTGAACCTGCTCGTCGGCGCCGAGGCCGGTCCGGCGATCGCGCGGCAGGCGTCGCTGGGCCGGATCGCGCTGGTGGTCACGGCGCGGAGGGGCTGAGAAGGTCATGGCGTTGCTCGCTCTGGTCTCCCCGGGTGGTGCGCCGGGGGCGACGACCACCGCGCTGGCGCTCACGCTTGCCTGGCCTGAGCAGGTGTTGATGGCCGAGTGCGATCCCGATGGCGGCAGTGTGCTGACCGGGCTGTTCGCCGGGCATTTCCCGGCCGACCGGGGCCTGCTCCACCTGGCGTTGCGAATCAAGGAAGATCCGGCCGACGCCGAGGCCGCGCTAGCCCAGCAGGTGCTGCCACTGGACGAGGCCGGGTCACGGCCGGTGCTGCCCGGACCCGCTGACCCGTTCCAGGCCCAGGCGGTCACGGCGGACACCTGGGAGCAGATCGCGGCGATGCTGGCCGACTACCCGGGGGACGTGATCGCCGATGTCGGTCAGGTGCGCGCGACGGGCTATCCATTCCCGATTCTGGGTGCGGCCTCGCTGATCACGGTCGTGTTGCGCCCGACGTTGCGGCAGGTGCATGCCGCCCGTTCGCGGGTGGCGGCGATCCGCCAGTCCCTCGGCGAGCATGTCCCTGTCGCCTTGTGCGTGATCGGGCAGGGGCCGCATTCGGTGCCCGAGATCACCAGCGCCTTGGGCGGGGCCTTCGCCGCCGCGGTGCAGTTGCCGTTTGATGCGCGTACGGCGGCCCGGTTGTCGGACGGGGCCACCCGGCGGCGCCGCGATATCCGCAGCAGCGATCTGCTGTTGCAAGCGCGCGGCAGCGTGCGGAAGCTGCACGCGGCCTTGCACGCCGACCGATTGCCGGGCGCGTCGCCGTCACAGATGGCGCCTGTCGGTGAGCGGGGCCGGCGATGAGCGGTAACGGCAAGGGGCATCTTCCGTGGCCGCCGCCGGGCCGGACCTCACCGCCGCGGACCGGCCCAGCACACCAAGCCGGGCCCCCACCGGCGGCAGCACCGTATCCGGCCCCGCCCGCCTCGCCGGCCACGACGCACCGGGCGCAGCCTGGGCCTTCGCTGGCGGTGTCGTGGGCGGTGCGGCCGAGCGGGCAGGCCCCGCCTGCGGCGCGGTCGGGCGATGGGCTGGACGAGGCGGCGTTCCGCGCCGCGGTCACCGAGATCAACGCGGGGCTGGACGACCAGCTCGCCACCGTCGACGGGGACGTGACACGGGCCCGTTTCGTGGTGATCGAACACGTCCGGGCCTGGGTGCAGAAGCAGGCCACGGCCGGGCGGCCGCTGCTGGGCGCCGACGAGCACGCCCGGTTGGTGCGGGCGGTCATGGACGAGCGGTTCGGGTTCGGGGCGGTGCAGCCGCTGCTGGCCGATCCGGACGTCGAGGAGATCGACATCAACGGCCCGCACCAGGTGTGGGTGCATTACGCCGGTGGCCGCAAGGAGCAGGGCCCGCCGGTGGCCGATTCCGATGACGAGCTGGCCGACAAGGTCCGCCGGTGGGCGGGACGGGTTCCGGGCAGCGCGCGCGAGTTCAGCAGCGCCCGCCCGCTGCTGAACGTCGCGCTGGACGTCGGGGTGCGGATGGCAGCGACCATGTCGGTGACCACCCGCACCCACGTGTCCATCCGCCGGCAGCGGCTGATGGACGTCACCCTGGATGAGTTGGTCGGCCGCGGCAGCATCGACGAAGTGCTGCAGCAGTTCCTGGCGGCCGCGGTCCGGGCCCGTCTGGACATCCTGGTCACCGGAGGTGTCGCCGCCGGGAAGACCACGTTCCTGCGGGCGTTGTGCTCGGAGTTCGACCCGAGCGAGCGGATCATCACGCTGGAGTCCGAACGCGAGCTGTATCTGGACCACCTGGACCGGCACGCCGATGTGGTGTCGTATGAGGCCCGCGAGGCCAACCAGGAAGGCATCGGCGCGATCACCCTGGTCGATCTGATCCCGCAGGTGCTGCGGATGAACCCCGACCGGATCCTGGTCGGCGAGGTCCGGCACGCCGAGATGCTCGCATTGCTACAGGCCATCGACAACGGCTTGGAAGGGTCGCTGACCACCCTGCACGCCAACGCAGGCAGCGAGGTGTTCGGCCGCATCCTCACCCTCTGCGCCTACGCCGAGCACCACCCCGAACCAGCCGACCTGTTCCGCCTGATCGGACGGGCCGTGGACCTGGTGGTCCACCTGCGGCGCGACCGCGCCACCGGCCACCGGTACGTCTCCGAGGTACTGGAGGTCTTGGAGCCCGCCGACTCCCACGAACCCGCGATCAACCGGATCTTCGTCCCAAGCCCCGAAGGCCGGGCCGTGCCGACCGGCGTCACGCCCAAGGCCGCCGAGGAGTTGGAGGCGGCCGGGTTCGACCGGCGGCTGCTGTCAGCAGGCCCGAGACCCTGGGCGGCCGCGAGGGGAGGCAGGCCGTGACCACCCTGATCGCGCTGCTGGGCGGGGCCGGGCTCGCCGCCGGATTGCTGACGGTCTGGTCGGGTCTGTTCGGCCGGTCGGGCCCGCAGACCACGCGGCCGCCGTCACGCCTGGCGGCGATGCTGCGGCGGCCCCTCCAGCCGCAGCAGCGGCGCCGGTCGGCGGCCGCGGCGGTGACCGGGATGGTGGTGCTGGTGGCCACCCGGTGGCCGGCCGCGGCGATCGCCGCGGGCCTGGCCGCGGCGTGGCTGCCGCGGGTGATGTCCGGGCGGCCCGTCGCGCGGCAGTTGGAGCGGCTGGAGGCCATCGAGCAATGGGTCCGCAAGCTCGCGGGGCTGCTGGGCGCCAGCCGGGGCTTGGAGGACACCCTGCAGACCAGCGTGCACCACACCCCCGCTCCGATCCGTGCCGAGGTGGGGCTGCTGGCGGCGCGGCTGCGCAGCGGCATGAACCTCGACGAGGCGTTGTACCGGTTCGCCGACGACCTCGACGACCCGGTCGCCGACCTGGTGGCCGGCGCGCTCATCCACGCCTCCCAAGTTCGAGGCCGCGGCGTCCAGCACCTGCTCACCGACCTGGCCGCGATGGTCGCCGACGACGTCACCGGGCGGCGTGAGGTGGAGGCGTCCCGCGCGCCGCACCGCACCACCATCCGTGGTCTGGCCGTCATCTTCGCGTTGTTCGGGGCGGCGCTGGCGGCACGGCCGGATTACTCGGCCGCCTATGACACCGTCTTGGGGCAGTTGGTGCTGGCGGTGGTGCTGGGGGTGTGCGGCACCGGGCTGGTCACCATGCACCGGCTGGCCAGCCAGGCCCCGGTCGAGCGGTTCCTCACCAAACCCGGCGCCTCCACCCGCCACCAGGGAAAGGCGGGGATGGCGCGGTGATCCGGCTCGTTCTGCTGCTCGGCGCGGTGCTGGGCACCGGCCTGGCCTTGGTCGTCACCGGGCTGCGGCCCGCGCCGCCACGGTTGGAGGCGGTGTTGGCCCGGCTCGGTGAGGACACCCCACCGACGCCGGGCTCGCCGGACCGGCGGCCGCCCGCACGAGTCTGGGGTTGGCTGGCCCACCACCTCACCGACACGGGCGCGTTGTCGATCCCTCGCCAGGACCTGGCGATCCTGGGGATGAGCGTCGAGCGGTTCATCGCGGAGAAGGCGGCAGCGGCGGCGTTCGGGCTGTGTCTGCCGCTGCTGCTGTCGGGCCTGGCGACGGTGCAAGGGGTGAGCCTGCCGTGGGCGGTGCCCTCGGGGTGTGCGCTGCTGCTCGCCGCCGCGGGATGGTTTGTGCCCGACGGCACGGTGCGGTCCACCGCGGCCCGCCGCCGCGCTGACTTCCGGCACGCCGTCGGCGCCTACTTCGACCTGGTGCGGCTGGCGTTCGGCGGCGGCGCCGGACCGAACCAGGCGCTACAGGCTGCCGCCGCGCACAGCGGCGGGTGGGCGTTCGGCCGGATCGCCGAGGCGGTCGAGGCCGCCCAGCATGCCCGGCTCACCCCCTGGCAAGGGCTGGCGCGGCTCGGCGACCAGATCGGCGTCACCGAGCTCGGTGATCTGGCAGACCTGGCGGACCTGGCCGGGAACGAGGGTGCCAAAGTCGCCGATGCCATCACCGCCTACACCCAGCAGATGCGAGCCCGGCGCCTGGCGGAGCTGCGCTACCGGGCCGGGTCGCGCACCACCACCATGACCGTCCCGATCGCCACGATCGGTCTGGCGTTCATCGTCCTGATCGGATTCCCGCAGATCTATCTGCTGCTCACCAGTTGACTAATCAAGGGGAGGCGTGAAGTCCTATGCCGCCAGAGGTGTCCTACGTCCTCGCGCTTATCGGCGTGCTCCGCGACCGTGTCCGCCAGCGAGTCGAAGCCCAGGGCCGCGATGCCGGGCTGACCACCTTGGAGGTGGCGATCATCGCCGGTGGCCTGGCGTTGCTGGCCGCCGGTGTCATCACCGCCATCACCACCGCCGTCAACAACCGCAAGGGCAGCATCAGGTAGGCCAGCCGATGACTTCCCCCGCCCGCCGCACCCGTGACCAGCACGACCGTGGCAGTGTCACACTGGAGGTGGTGATCCTCGCTCCCGGGATCTTGCTGCTGCTCGCGGTGATCCTGCAGGCGGCCTGGTGGTACATGGCTCGGTCGGCCGCGCACGCCGCCGCGGCCGAAGGAGTCCGCGCCGCCCGCATCCTGGGCGCACCGCCCGGCGCCGGTGCCGACGCCGCCCGCCGCTTCGCCGCCGACGTCGCCGCCGGGCAACTGCGGCAGGTGACCGCCGACACCAGCGGCAGCGACGCCACCACCGTGGCGGTCACCGTACGCGCCCAGGCCCCAACGTTCTTGCCCGGATTCGATCTTGGAGTGTCGCAGACAGTACGGGCGCCGCGGGAGAGATTCACCGTCCCCGGGGAGCGATGATGCCGCTCGAGACGCGCGGCAGGCGCCGCCGTGACCATGGGAGCGCCACGTTAGAGATGGCGATTCTAGCCCCTGGGTTGCTGGCCCTGCTCGCCGTGGTGATGGGGGTGGGCCGGACTCAGCACGCGCATCAGGCCGTCGAGTCGGCCGCCCGCGACGCCGCCCGCCAGGCCAGCATCGCCCGCGACCCCGCAACCGCCACCGCACAGGCCACCAGCAGCGCGCAAACCGCGCTGAACAGGGAAGGGCTGCGCTGCTCACCCGCAGTCACCGTCAACGCCGCCGGACTCAACCGGACGGTCGGTACCCCGGCCACCGTGACCGCGACCGTCACCTGCCAGCTCCCACTCTCGGACCTGCTTCTGCCCGGCTTGCCAGGGTCAGTGCGGGTGGATGGGCGGTTCTCCTCGCCCGTCGATCCCTTCAGAGGTCGCGGATGATCACGATGCTGGGATGGCTTCGCAGGGAGCTCACCCGTCGGCACCCTACTGTCGAGTCTCGGGACCGGGGGCAGGTCACGGTGTTCGTCGTGATCCTGTCCGTAGGGATCCTGCTGGTGATCTCGATGGTGTACTTCCAGGGGCTCAAACTCCGCGTGGGCCGCGAGGCTGGGAACATCGCCGAAGAAGCCGCCCGCGCCGGCGCCGGTCAGCTCGACCGTGAGCGCGCTTACCGTACCGGCGTCACCGTGGTCGACCCGGCCCAGGCCGTCACCCAGGCCCGGACCTACCTGGCCGCCGCCGGTGTCACCGGCACCGCTACCGCGGTCGGCACCCGACAGGTCCGGGTGACCGTCACCGTCACCCGCCCAGCGCCGATCCTGTCGATCATCGGCATGGAATCGGTCAGCGTGACCCGCTCAGCCTCCGCCGACCTGGTGGTCGGTGTGCAAGGAGGGCAAGATCAATGACCACTTCGCACCGAACTGTCCGCTCCCCGTCCCGGCTAGCCGCAGTAGCCCAAGGACTGGGGGCACTATTGGTGTTGGCCGGGCTGCTGGCCGGGCTGCCGCTCCTGCTGTGGCTGGCGGCGGGCAACCCAATCCCGCAGCACTCGCCCTCGGCCGAACAGATCATCGACACGCTGGCCCGGCCCGCCGCCGACGACACCCTAATCCTGACCGCCGCCCGCGCCATCGCCTGGCTGCTGTGGACGGCGCTGTGCGTCTCCACCGCGCTGGAGACGGCCGCCCACGCGCGTGGCCGCCACGCCCCACACCTGCCCGGACTGGGCTCGATCCAGCATCTCACCCGCAAGCTGGTGACCAGCATCGCTCTGATGACCAGCACACCCTCCACCGTCGCACTGGCCGCAGCCGCCGCGGCACCCCCCGCCGCGACAGCGCCCGTGGCCGTAGCACCCGCCGCTGACCATCAACAGGCCCCCCAGACCCCCAAGAGCTCCGACGAGCACCACGTCCAGCGCGGCGACACGCTCTGGGACATCGCTGAGGACACCCTCGGCGACGGCGAGCGCTGGCCACAGATCGCCCGTCTCAACGACATCCCCAACCCGCACCTGCTGCAGCCCGACCAGACACTGCAGTTGCCGACCCGAGACCACGCCACCAAGCCGTCCCCCGACCGGCCGCCAGAAACCCGACACAGCCAGTCCCCGGAACCGTCATCTCCTCCGCGCACCTCCGTGCCCTCCACGCCCATGCCCGACAGCGTGCCGACCGCGTCGGGCACTCCCTGGTCCTCCAGCCACACCCCGACAGCACCCGACCCCGGAACCGACAACACCGCCGACGACAGCGCCGCGGACGGCGTGGATCTGGCCGTCGTCGGTTCGGTGTTCGCCACCGGCATGGTCGCCGGCGGGGTGCTGACCAAGCTGGCCGTGCTCCGCCACACCCAACGCCAACACCGCCGCCGCGGCCGCCGGATCCGGCTCACCGACTGCCCACGCGCCAACACCACCGAACGGCGACTGGCCCGCCAAGCCGACATCTCCCCAGACAATCACCAGGCCGGACGCCTCCTGCGGGCCGCGCTACGCGCCCTATCCCACGGACTCCAGCAAGCTCAGGCCCCGCCACCGGCCGTGGTCGGCGTGCACCTGGCAGGCGACACCATCGAGATCCTGCTGGCCAACCCCAACCCCCATGCCCCGCCCCTGTTCACCGTCCGACCCGACAGCAACGACATGTGCTGGCAACTCACCAGCGAAGGCCGCGCCGTCCTCCTCGCCCACGACGCCCACAACGACGTCGACGACGAGGCCGATGGCCACACCGACCCGCTCCCCGGGCTGATCAGCGCCGGACGCACCAGCTCCGGCGGCCACCTGCTGGTCAACCTCGAAGCGCTCGGCGTCACCGGCTGCACCGGACCTACCCACCTCGTCGAGGCGCTGCTGCGCACCATCGCCACCGAGGCCGCCACCAACCCCTGGAGCGGCTGGTTCGACGCCATCCTCGTCGGCTTCGACGAACTCGCCGTCATCGAAGGCCGCGTCCACACCTGCGACACGCTTGACGACGCGCTGACCCTGGTGGCCTGGCGCGCCGACACCATCCACCACCAGCTCGGCGACAGCCCCGCCTGCGGCGACGTTCGAGACCGGCGGATACTCGGCCACACCCACGACGAGCTGATGCTGACGCTGCTCATCTCCCGGCTCCCCCCTACCCTAGACCAGCTGCAGCAACTCCTGGCCTGCGTGGACAACACCGGTGGCGTCGCCGCCATCCTCCCCGTCCCCGCCACCGCCGACGTCCCGGCCCGCTTCACCCTCACCACAGACCCTGGCGGCGACGAACCCGTTCTGCGAATCGACCCGCTGAAACTGACCGTCCACCCCCACCCCCTCACCCGCGACGACTACGACGACATCGTCACGTTGCTGACCGCCGCCGCCGACACCGACGATGTCGCCCCCGACCATCCCCCCTACACCGCTGCCCCCTCCACCTCCACCACCCCTGCCTGGCCCGCCCCTCATACCGACCCACCCGATCACGCTCGGCCACGGCCAACCGGCACTGCACCCGGGCATGAACCCGAGCAACCCGAACCCGCCACGGGGGCTCTGCTGCCGTTCCGGTCCCGCACCAGCGGCCAACACGCCAGGTCCGAAAGGGTTCCGAACACCCTTCCAGAAGAGTCCGCCACCGGTCCGGCCTCGCCCTGGACGGATCGGGTGGTGTCCTCCCCGCCGGGCTCTGCAACCTCCGCGGCCCCACCCTCGCCACCTTCTCCCACCGCGACCAAAGGAGCGCATGGACACGACCTGCCGCGTCCCGATGACATCCCGCTCCCGGGCCGCTCCGCGAGCCAGGAACCCGGACCCGTCTCCGCCCCGGACTCCGGCGCATCCCCGCCGCCACAGGAGACCATGCCCGGGCTGCAGATCCGCATCCTGGGGCCGCTCGAGATCACCGGTGCCGAGCGCGATCTGCAACCCAAGCAGGTCGAGATTGTGCTGCTGCTGGCGCTCAACACTCCCACCGGCCTACGCAATGACCAACTGCGGACCCTGCTCGGCCCCGACCCCGACCATCCCAGAGGCAGCGACTCTTTCCGCCAAGCCATCACCCGCAGCCGACGCCGCCTCGGCACCGCAGCCGACGGCCAAGAACGCATCCAGCACATCGGAAACGGGGTGTACCGGCTCCACGACGCCGAACTGGACTGGCAGCTCTTCCAATCCCTGGTCGAACAGGCGATCGGCCGCGGCGCGGTCGGGATCACCGACCTCCGCCAAGCGCTGGACCTAGTTCGCGGCCGCCCCCTGGAGGGGGCCTACTACTGGTGGATCGACACCCCACTGCTGGAAACCATGCGCGCCACCATCGTGGATGCCGCCGAACTCCTCGCCGACCTGGAACTGGCCGCCGGACACCCCGCCGGGGCAGCACGCGCAGCCCACAAAGGCCTGATCGCCGACCCGGCAGCCGAGCAACTGTGGCGGATGAAGATGCGAGCCGAACACGCCGCCGGAAACTCCGCCGGCGTCCACGACGCCTGGTCCGCCTGCCTACACGAACTGGCCACCATCGACGCCGACCTGGAACCTCACCCCGACACCGTCGCGCTGTACCGCACCCTGACCGGCAAACCATCCAGCACCGCTTCGGGCCAATAGCCTTCTTCCTAACCGCCGCAACCGCCATGGCGCACCTGCGGGTCAACGCAGCCTCCGCGTCGTGCCGCTGTGCGACGAGTCGCTAGTGGTCACTGTGGTGCGGGGAAAGCCATAGCCAGGCCCGAGCACGCCTGACCTCTTTGCAGTTGATCCATAGCTGCTTGTAGGCGGAAGGGACAACGAGGTTGCCACCGCGTTGGACGGCTTCGGTGTAGAGCGTGTCAGAAACGATCACTCCGAGGTCGGTGCCGGCAGCCTGGAGGGCTTTCTTGAACGCGGGCGCCTCCAATAGTCGAAACAGGTGCACGGTCGCGGGGCTGAAGACGCCGTGGTCGTCACGTTCCACGTAGCCGTGGTGGACAGCGGTGCGAATCCGAAGCCGGGTGGCGTCGCTGGCGAACCGGTTGTGGCCGCGTAGCAAGACGGCCAGATGATGCGCGAGCGGATCGAGGCAGTGGGTGGCGTTGACCTCAGCAGGCATCACGATCAAGACGCCATCTCCGCGGTCCTCACGATGGCACGCCGCCCACGGCAGGTTCGTCATGGCGAACGCTTCGCTGAGCCGTTCATACAGTTCATGACGCACCCGGCGCTGCGTGTGGGTGTCGTGGCATCGCTGGCCGAAGGCGACGATGTCGATGGCGATCATTGTGGTGTACATCGGTGGCAGTGATCCTCGGTGGTCCGCGCGGATGTGGGGTGGTTGGGGCGGGGGAGCGGGCCGGTGAGGCAACCGGCTGTACCTCCGCGAGCAGCGCTGTAGTGACCGGCGTTGGGCTATGGGGTGGCGGCCGGACCGCCGGTCACGGGGCCGTATGGCTCTTCGAGTTGGTCGTCAGTCCAGAACTCCACCAGCTCCTCGGGGGTCAGTTCGCTGATCGGGGCGTTGCGCAGTACACGCCCAGTGCGGGCCGCCCAGGTGCTGAACAATGTCAGTGCCACCAGTGCCGTATCCGCAGTCGACCAGCCCGATTCGTCCGAATTCCCTTGTGAGGATGCGGGCGAAGGTCGGTGTGAGGGTTCCTGGTGTTCTGGCGGCCGCATTGGCAACGGTGGCGATGGGGCGGCATCCCGCAGCATGTGGGTCCCCTTCTCTCTGTGAACCCTGATCGAACGTGGCGAGCACCACTGTCGCGGCGTGGACGGCGTCGTGCGCCGGGGTGAGACGACTTGGGACACACAAATACCGAAGGTTATTCGGAAGGCAGAATTCCAACGCTCATCCCGATTGTGCCTTTTGCCTGCGCCCGATGCTGAGGCATGGCGACGATCGCGAGCGTCGAAATGTGTAGGGTGACCCAAAGATGGCGCGACGGGGGGTGGATCCTGCTTCCGTCAGATCGCACGCAAGAGCCCTGCCGAAAAGGATCAAGAAAATGCCGGATGATGACCAGGCAGTCGTGCTCGCGGAGTTCATCGCCGACTTGAACGCCATATGGATCAAGGCGGGGCCGCCCCGCAGTTACACCGAAGTGGAGGCTCTGTCGCGGAAGTTCGCCACACCCGTGCAGGCGCGCACGCTGAAGGTGGTGGAACTCAAGCGGTCCACCACGCAGCGGATCCTGGCCGGTCGGGGACGGCAGCTACCCAGTTGGCAGTGGGTGGCGTCTCTGGTGACCGTGCTGCGGGTGATCGCAATACAAAACGGCGTCCCTGCTGACGACCTTGGCACCCTGACGGACTGGAAGGCCCGGTATGAACAGGATTGTCTGGTCTTCCGCCGACGGCGCGCGGGCAGCCCATCCGGCATAGCCTCCCCGGCGGAAGACCATGGCGACGATCGCGTGGAAGACGCCATGCGGGACGCCGTGGAGCAGGAAGCGCAGCAGGCGGAGGCGCGACCCTCACCCGCCCTCGTGGCCAGCGACGGCCACCACACACCCCACCGTACGTCCGGCGCCCCGGGACGCACCGGCCGCCCCAGCCACCACAATGCCAGTGAAGACGACGGGCACACGGAACTGCGCGCTCTGGCGCGGCGGTTCAACACGGCGGGCTGGTGGCACCCTTACCGCGACATCGTGCCTGGATGGGTCGAGATCTTCCTGGAGTTGGAGCAGGCGGCGCAGCGCATCCGCACCTACGAGACCCATTTCATCCCCGGGCTGCTGCAGACCCCCGGTTACGCCGAGGCTGTCATCCGCTTGGAGCATGCCACCGCGTCCCAGGCGCAGATCAACCGGCGCGTCGAACTGCGGATGCTGCGGCAGCGAAGACTGCTGGGGCCCAACCCGCCGCGCTTGTGGGCCATCCTTGATGAGACGGTGTTGCACCGCCAATTCGGCGATCAGGCCACGATGCATGCCCAGCTCGAACATCTACTGGAGATCTCATCCCGCCCCAACATCCGAATCCAGGTGATGCCGCTGAACAAGGGCGGCTACGCTGCGGCCGGTGGACCCATCACCGACCTGCGCTTCGCCGAAGAAAGATTACCGGACGTGATCTATTTGGAACACCTCATGGGAGCCGAATACCCCTCCAGTCCGGCCGACATTGTTCATTTCGGTCAGGTGCTGGACCGGCTCGGTGTCGAAGCCGAAACTCCCGCCGCGACCCGCGACAAGCTTCACCGAATGTGCACGCATCCGTGACCGCCACGCGGGTTGCCACCACACGGCCCACTTGATTGGCTGTAAAACAAGCCAAGGCCCGGCAAGCGCCCCGACGCTTGTCCCTGGGACCTGCAGCGGACCGCAGCGGTGGAGGTCGCGATGAATACCGAGGGCTCATTCCCCTGGACAGAGGCCGAAAAAGACCTGCTCGCCGGGATCGACACCTCCGTGCCGCACTCGGCGCGGATCTGGAACTACTGGATGGGCGGCAAAGACAACTACCCCATCGATCGCGAGGCCGGTGAGCAGTTCGCCGCGATCTACCCGGGCATTAAGGACATGGCGCGCGTCTCGCGCTACTTCATCGCCCGAGTGGTCCGCTACCTGGCCGACGAACAGGGCATTCGCCAGTTCCTGGACATCGGCACCGGGCTGCCCAGCCACGACAACACCCACGAAGTGGCGCAGCGCGTCGCCCCCGAATCCCGCATCGTCTACGTCGACAACGACCCCATGGTGCTGGCCCACGCCCAGGCCCTGCTGACCAGCAACCGGGTAGACGGCACCGACTACATCGACGCCGACCTGCACAACCCGCAAACCATTCTCGACATCGCCCGCACCAAACTCGACTTCGAACGGCCGATCGCGCTGATGCTGATGGGCGTCCTCGGCCACGTCCGCATCACCCACGACGACCAACTCGCCCGATCTATCGTCGATCAACTCAAAGCCGAACTACCGGAAGGCAGCTACCTCGCGGTCTACGACGGCACCGACACTGACCTGGCCTACGTCGAAGCCATCCGCCTGTACAACGAAGGAGGCTCGGTTCCCTACCAGCTACGCAACCCCGAACAGATCACCCGGTTCCTCGACGGCCTGGAACCGGTAGATCCAGGTGTCGTGCCGATCCACCAATGGCGTCCCGACCATCCCCTGGGCTCCTCCACGGCCGTCGACGCCTGGGGCGGGGTAGGCAAGAAGACCCTCGCCTAGCCTTCACCCCGCCAGGGTCTCGCCCACAATCACCGGCCAGCCCTTTCACGGCTTCACGATCGAGGGTGTAGTTGCGGCCTGAAGCCTCCGGTCTCGAGCAGCGATCTGGCGATGTAGTTCGTGTGCGGAACCCGAGCCAGGCGCACGACGTGGAAGGGATCCATGACCGCTGTTGCGTCGGGGAGCTCTTCGGCGGTGGCGGTCTTGAAGCCGGTGAACCCGTCCATCGCGACCACGTCCACGGCGTCGCGCCAAGCCTCGTCGCGGTCGGCGAGCCAGGACTTGAAAGCCCGCTTGGAGCGACCCTCGACCATGTCGAGCAGCCGGGCGGGACCGGTACCGTCACGGACGGCTGTGAGATCGATGATCACGGTGACGAGCTTGTCGCCGCGGCGGGTGTGGCGCCACACGTGCTCGTCTACCCCGATCGCGGTGACACCGTCGAAGCGGTTCTCATCGTTGATCAGCACCCTCTTGCCTTCGGCCAGGACAGCGTCGTTGGCAGTGTTCCACGCGACCGCGAGTCCCTCGGCGACCCGAGCCACGGTCAGCTGCTGGCACACGATCGCCTCGAGTGCCCACCGCAGCCCGCGACGCCACAGCTTCGCTCACGGCTCAGCTGCGATGCTGGTGTCCTGGCGCCACACGTGACCGCAACCGGCACACCGGTAGCGGCGCACGGTCACCACGAGCGTCGTCGGCCGCCAGCCCAGCGGCTCGTGGGCCAGCTCCCGGGTCACGGTGTCGCGCGGTACGCCTTCGCAACCACACCGACGGCACCACTGGTCCGGCTCGACGACCCGGCACGCCGGCACCGCACGGTCGGGCTTGAGTAGTTGGCCGGTGACGGCCAGGCCGAGCTCATCGAGCCGGCAGAACTTGGTCAGGTCAGGGCAGGCGAAGGTAGCGTCAGGCAAGTCGAGGTCTACCAATCTGGAAGACCTCGACTTCCCCGCCCGGGACAGCGATGCGCAAACGTGATGGCGCTCTGCGAAATTCCCCAGCGACGCTCGGTGAGAATCCCCAGCTTGGCGAGGTGAGCGTAGCGTTCAGGGGCGTCTGAGTGGAACGACATCGGGGACGGCTGTTGGTAGCTGTGGGCGTGCTGCTTGGACGGTGGTGAGCAGCGCGACGATGGTGATGGGTTGCCGCAGTGTGGGCAGTCGCGGACGCGGCTGGTTCGGGTCGCGGTTGTGGTGGTGCGGGCTGGGGTGTCGGCGGGGTGGTTTTGTTCTTGTCGCGGCGGCGTCCGGCCTCTGATCGGCAGCGGCCGGAGCAGTAGGTGTGTTTGTGGGCTTGGCTGGGGGTGACGGGAAAGTTGTTCCAGCAGACGGGGCAGGTGCGGGTTTCAGGAGACATGGGCGTTGACTCCCTGGCGGATGGTGTCGGCGTGGGCTTGGTGGGTGCGCAGCCGGTAGGACGGGCCATCGATGCCGACCACGGCGGCGCGGTGTAGGAGGCGGTCGAGCATGGCGGCGGCGACGGTGGCGTCGCCGAAGGCGCCGGCCCAGTCGGCGATCCCGACGTTGGTGGTCAAGATCGTGCTCGACTTCAGATACCGCTGATTGATGACTTGGAACAACGCGGCGGCGCCGTCGCCGGGCAGCGGCAGGTAGCCCAGTTCGTCGATGACGAGGAGGCGGGGTCCGGCGAAGAACCGCATGCAGGTGTTCCAGCGGCCTTCCAGGGCGGCCTTGTGGCATTTGGCGGCCAGTTCGGCGGCGGTGGTGAAGTAGACGCGGTGGCCGGCCTCGACGGCTGAGCGGGCCAGGCCGATCGCGAGCATGGTCTTGCCGACGCCGGGCGGGCCGACGAACAGGACGTTGGAGGCGTCGTCGAGGAACCGCAGGGTGGCCAGGTCGCGGAGAAGTTTCTCATCGACGCCGGGCTGGGCGGCGAAGTCGAAGTCGGCCAGTGTCCAGGGCTCTGGGAGGCAGGCGAACCGCAGTCGGGAGGCCAGGCGGCGTTCCTCGGTGGCATTGACCTCGATCTCCAGCAGCCGTTCCAGCGCGGCGGTCATGGACAGCCGTTCGGCGCGGGCCTCGTCCAGGATGCGGGGCAGCGCTTCGGCGGCGTTGTCGAGTTTGAGGTAGGACAGGTGGGCGCGCAGCTGCTGGTAGCGGCGCGCCTCACTCATCTGCGGCTTGGTCACTCGGCTTCCTCCTGTGTGGATGCCGGCTGCTGGTGCAGCCGGTGTTGCAACTGGGCGGCCGCGGCGGCGTAGGTGGACAGGTCGATCACGACGCGGGTGGCCGCGTCCCCGGCCGGCAGGCCGCGTAGCCGGGCCGCCTCCTCCAGGGCGGCCTGTGAGGGCGGGCGGCGGGTCTTGTGCTTGCAGGCCGGTGCGTCGCTGAAGGCGGTGAGCACGGCGCGTTCCAACGCGATGACATGGCCGTCATCGCGCACGACCCGCCCGGCACCGTCGGGTGCCCGATGGTGCTTGGCGACCACGGCGCCGCCGCTGGTGGTGATCTGCAGGGTGTCGGCGCCCAGCCGATGTCCCACGGTCACCACCGTTGCGCCCAGACCTGGCGGGACCGAGTAGCGGTTGCCGCGGAAGGCCACCAGGCCCTGCGGGCTGACCGTGCGCCGCACCACCATTTCGGCCGGGTAGGGCAGCGTGGGAACCGGTCGCAACGGCTCGGCCTCGGCCAGCGCCCCGACCGTGGTGCGCTGCCCGTCGCGGCGCCGGGCGCGTCCGTCCAGCCGGATGCTGAGCGCGTCCAGCCCCGCCTGCGCGGCCTCGATCGTCACCTGGTCGCTCAAGGTGCGCCACCAGCGTTGCGCAGCGGAGTGGTTGGCCTTCTCCACCACGCCCTTGCGGTTGCCATGCCGGGACGGGCAGATATCCACCCCGACCCCGTAGTACTTGGCCGCGCCGGCGAACGCCGCGGTGAGCTTGCCGCTGGCCGGATAGCAGACGGTGGCCATCCGGTCGAACCGCCACCGCCGACTCACCCCGCCCAGCCGCCGCACTACCGCATCCAGCGCCTCGATCAGGTGCGCGAAGTCTTCGGACTCGGCCAGCACACCGCGCCAGCGGCCCGAGGCCGACAACGCTCCCACCAGCAGATGAGCGTGCTGGCCCCACCCCCAGGCCGCAGGCGCGTCCGGCAGCTCCAGCCAGTCGAACTGGGTCTCCTCACCCGGCGGATGAGCGATGATCGCCACGTCGCGGCCCCGGGCCGCCGCGCACGGCTCACAGTGCGGCCGCAGCTGGTGTGTGCGTAGCGAACGCGTGAAGGTGGAGTACCCACCTCGGTAGCCGAGCTCGACGACCTCGTCGAACAGGGTGGTCGCCCACAGGTGCGGATCATCGGCCAGCCGCAGCCGGCAGTACTCGGCGAACGGCTCGAACGGGTCGGGCCGGCTACTGACCCGCCGCCCGGGCACCCGCTCACCGTTCAGATAGGCCCGGACCGTCTTGCGGTCCCGGCCGAGATGCCGGGCGATCGCCGAGATCGACCAGCCCTGCTGGCGCAGCGCGTGCGCCTCCACATCTTCCTCCAGCGAGAGCATCCGGGCTCCTCCGCACGGACCAAGCGACACCATCGCTCGAACCCTGAGAGGAGCAACTGATCGACGGTGGGACGTCCACCGGCGAGTCGCTCAGCTGGGGAAACTCGGTGAGCAGGTCTGAGGAATCAAGCAGAGCGCGGACAAACGTAGCCGGAGGCCCGACCTCGTGTCACCGTCGCAGTGACTTCTTCGCCTACCCCCTCAGATCGGTCAACGGCGCACCCGATAGCGCAGGTGAAGCACCCGGTTGCCGTGAATCACCACGTCTGGATCCTCCAACAGGTGCTGCCCGCGGATGGAGCCGAAGTAGCGCTTGCCGGACCCGAACACGACGGGCGCAACGTCCATGCGCACCTCGTCGA
>NZ_JBIMPP010000072.1:0-39088 GCF_043906805.1 Actinomadura sp. SCN-SB
CATGTGGCTTTAGTGGCCGGTGAGGCGGGGAGTGTGGGCAGCGTTGCAGGTGGTGGCGGGCGTTGAGGTTAGCGTCTGGGTCTTGTGGGATGGCGGGGGTGTGGTGTTGGTCAGGGGATGCGTGCTTACCAGGGGATGAGTAGGGACCTGGCGATTCCGGCTATGGCGGGCACGATGCCCAGCAGGACGAAGGCCGGCAGGAAGCAGGCGCCGAGGGGCAGCAGGGCCTTGATGCCTGCGGTTCTGGCTCGGGCGGCGGCGGCCGATCGGGCGGTACGGCGCTGGTCTCGCGCGAGCCTGGACAAGGGGACGGCCGGTGGGGCTCCGCTTTGGACGGCGCGGACAGCGGTACGGGCGAGTGGTGCGAGCGTGGGTTCCTCGGCGAGCGCCAGCCAGGCCATCACGGGATCGGCACCAAGGCGGATCTGAATCGCAACTTCCTGTAGTTCCTCGCCGAGTGGTCCGCCGACCGCTTCGGCGACGGCCTGCACGGCTTCGCTCCAGGGCGTACCACCTCGCAAGCAGGCGGCGAGCAGATCCACCGCGATGGGGAGATCCGCGATTCTCCGGGCGTCGCGACGCTTTCGCTCGGCCTGGCCCAGGCGGGTGAAGGAGCGCGATACCGCTGCGGCGACCATTACGCCGGCGACCGCCCCGAGCACGCCTCCCAGGAGGAGCGCGCAAACCAGGCCCACCAGGACGGCGGTGGTTCGCCGGAGGAGCTTGTCGTTGTGGTGAAGCGCGTTCGGGTGCTTGGACGAGTACTTCGTGTGGATGGGTGAGCGTTCGTCGCCCTGTGCCGGTACGTGATCTTGGTTGTGGCTTCTTGATTCTGTTGGGGCTGCGGTGCTTGGCGGCTTTTGTCGCCTGGGTGCGGCGAGATGGCGCTTCAGACGTCTTACTGCGGGACGTTCGTCATGGACGATGAGGAAGCCGGACACCGCCGCGCAGAGGACGGCTATCAGGGGCAGCATCGATGCCTCCCGCAGGGTGTATGGGTTCATGAGATTTCCTCGGCACTTCTGGCCAGGCGGTGGGTCCACCAGAGACCGGTCAGGTTGAGCCCTACGCCGAGGACGAGGCACCCGGCCCCAGGCAGAGTGCCCAACAGGAACGCCATGGGGTCGGCGTCGAGCACGGCGGCCATGGCCAGCCCGAGGAGCGGCAGTACCGACAGCAGTCGCGCGGTCGCGCGCGGACCGGCGAGTTGAGTGGCGATCTCCTGCCGGTTCGCCTCTTCGTCGCGGAGCGCCGTGGCCAGGTCGTCCAGAACGGCGGCCAGCGTGCCGCCCTGCTCGGCGGCGATCCGCCAACATGCGGCAAGAAGGCGAAGCCCTTCAGCACCCGGTTGCTGGGCCAGTTTCTCAAGGCGGTCCATGGGGCGTGGCTGTGGCTCTGGCGAGTCGATGGGTGCTCTCACATCCGCGTCGGGGAGTGCTGCTAGCGGTGTTGTTCGTTGTCGTGCCTCCAGGTGTGGTGGGTTGTGCTGTGTGCTTGGAGAGGTGAGCGCTTTGGACTTGCCGCTTTGGGTTGGGGGCGATGCTGGTGTGGGTGTGGGCGCGTTCAGCAGTTGGGCGGCGATCGGGGGATCGAGATGCGCGGCTGTCAGGGTGAACGCCTCGTCCGGTGTTCTGCCTGCAGCAAGCTCGGAGGACATTCCGTCGCACAGTTCGATGACCGCGTGGCGCCAGCGGCGGGGCATCCGACGCCGCTCACGGAAAGCCTCCAGAGCGGTTAGCACGAGCTTGAGCAACCACTCTTGAAGGGGCTGATCGTGCTCGGGGCTGGGTGCCAGTAGTCGGCGTAGCCGACGCTGCGCGTAGGCGGGTTTGAACAACAACCACGCGAGGACGGCTGCACATGAGCTTGCGATGCCTATGGAGTACATCCCTCCTCCTGCGGTTCTCCTTCGCCTCTTCCTGCGGGTGCGTCCATGGCCGGCCGATATGGGTGGATGTTGGTTGTGGCTGAGGGGCGCGGCTTCGTTCGGGGGTTAGCTGTTGGTGAGTGTGTGCTCGGGTGGTGGGGTCCAGCGGTGGCCCAGGCAAGCGGCTAAGGCGTTGGCGCCGGGCGCTGGGATGAGTTCGCCGGTCTTGGAGAACGAGACAGCGGGGATCACGCCGACCAGGCCATCGGTGTCACGACGCAGAAGGCAGATCTCCGCGATGCGTCTCTTGCCGCTCTCGGGCTCGCGGACCAGATGTACGACGACATCGAGAGCGGCGGCGATTTGGCTGTGGACGGCCTCGCGGGTGAGGCCGGCGGCGCATGCCAGGGCTTCGAGCCGGGCCGGCACGTCGCCAGGGGCGTTGGCGTGAAGGGTCCCGCAGCCGCCCTCATGGCCGGTGTTGAGGGCGTTCAGCAGGACGACGACCTCGGCGCCTCGGACCTCCCCGACGACGAGCCGGTCGGGACGCATACGCAGGGCTTGCCGGACGAGATCGTGCAGGGTGACCCCGCCCGCGCCCTCCACATTGGGTGGGCGCGCTTCGAGGCGTACCACGTGCGGATGGTCGGGGCTCAACTCGGCCGAGTCCTCGACAAGGACGATGCGTTCACGAGGGTCGGCGAGTGTCAGCAGGCAGCTCAGCAGGGTGGTCTTGCCCGTTCCGGTTCCGCCGGTGATGAGGAAGGCGACGCGTGCCGCGACCATGGCCGCCAGAAGGTCTGTGCCGGAGGGTGGTATCGCCTCGGCCACGACGAGTTCTTCGAGTGTGAACGCGCGGCGCCTGGGCAGCCGGAGTGACAGGCAGGTGCCGTTCGGGGCGATCGGCGGGAGCACCGCGTGCAGCCGGATGCCGCCCGGAAGGCGGGCATCTGCGTAGGGGGCCGCGTCGTCGAGTCGGCGGCCTGCGGCGGCGGTGAGGCGCTGCGCCAGGCGCCGCAGTGTCGCCTCGTCCGGGAAGCGTGTGCCCGTACGGACCAAACCCGCGCCCACGTCGATCCATACCTCGTCCGGACCATTGACCAGGACGTCGGTGACTTCCGGTGAGCGCAGCAGCGGCTCCAGAGGACCTGCTCCAACGAACTCCGCTCGAAGTTCGTCGGCCAGGGCCAGCACCTCGCGGTCACCCAGGAGACGCCGCTCGGCCCGTACGGCGGCGGCGACGCGTCCCGTCGTCGGTTGCCCGCCGGCGCTCGCCAAGCGCCCTCTCACTGCGTCCGATAGGCGATTCATCGTCGTGACCTGGGCGGGGTGGGTTTCCGGTGCTGCGGCATCTTCTGCTCCTTGGGGGGTGAGGTTTCGCTCCCTTGGCTTTCTGCGCACTTGGCTGTGGGGGTGGTTCTCGGGGGGTCTTGGGCTGGGCTGACCCTGGTGATTCGGCCCTTTCGTCCGGCTGAGCGACATCGCGGCTGGAGTGCGCCTTGGCTGTGGGTGAACGTCGGGCCAGCGCGTTCGGTGTCCTGGTACGGCTTTGCCGTTCGGGGCCCTTGCCCCCGTCGGCGGTCCGCGCTCGTGTGGGTTTGTGGTTGCCGTGATCCCGAAGTGGGTTTCGCCGGTTCGGGCGCGCTGGCTCGGGTGAGTCCTTCCGCTATCCCGTGGCTGAGGTGCAAGGTGCCGTCGTTCGGCTTGGCAGCGGACGTAGCGCGGCGGGACCAGGTCCTGCGAGACGGTCAGCCGTCTTTCGGGCGCGGGTAGGCATTGGTCTCCTGTAGGGCGGTGTCGGGGCGGGTTCGCGTTCGGGCTCGACTTGTACGTGGCCCGTGTGTTCGGTGGCCATTTGGCTGGGGCGGGCATGGGGTGCCTTCTTGATGCTTGGGGTTGGTGGCAGTTCGGTTCGGGGTGGTCATGCGGCTTCGGCTTCTTGTGCGTGCGGCTGGAGGTTGAAGGTGGGAAGGAGGCGTTCGCACAGGTCGGCCAGGGGGCCGCGGCGGAGGGCGCGGGCTATGCCGCCTTCTTCCAGAGAGGCGGCGATCTTGCGTTCACGTTCCACGACTCCGGCCAGGGGGAGGTCCAGCGCCTGTGCCATGACTTCCGGGGTGATGCCGCCGCCCGGGCTGTGGCCGGAGACCACCAGGCGCAGGTCGGTGACGTCGTTGCGCAGAGCCGCCACGAGTTCGTCGGCGGCCATGACGGCGCGGACCTCGGCCGGGACGAGCAGGAGGATCGCATCGGCCACGTGCAGGGCGGAGCGGCCGATCTCGCCCTGGTGGCGCGGCACGTCCACGAGCACCAGGTCGAAGGCGCGGGCGGCGGCGTCGAGGAGGGACTGGGCGGCCTCTCTGGTGACGGCGGTGGGGGTCCCGCGGACCCACGAGAGGACCGACAGGTCGCCCAGCCGGGGCAGGGCCTCGTAGAGGTTCGCCGCGCTGAGGCGGCCGCGACGGTCGGCGAAGTGGGGCCAGCGTGCTCCCGGCTGGTCTTCCAGCCCCAGGACGAGGTCGAGCCCGCCGCCGATGGGATCTCCGTCGATGAGGAGCGTGCGGAGGCCGCTCCGGGCGGCGGTGAGACCGAGCGCGGCGGACAGGACGCTGGCTCCGGCGCCGCCCCTGGCTCCCATGACGCAGACCGTGCCGCCCCACCCGTCGGCCGGCTCGGCGGCGGACGCCAGCGCGTCGATGAGCCAGGTCTCGTCGTCCGGGAGCCGTGCGACATCTTGGGCGCCGACCTCGATCGCCCTGCGGTAGAGGTCTTCGGTGTCGTCCGTTCTGGCGACCATGACGACACCGGGACGGCGGGGAGGGGCCTGGGTCGTCACCGCTTCGGCGAGGTCGTCGCCGACGAGGATGAGGGACGGCCAGTGCCAGCCCTGCCGTGCCTTGTCGGCGTCCCGGACGAGTTCGGTCTCGACGTCCGCCGCGGCGGCCAGCCGCAGCAGGTCATCGGTGATCGAAGGATCATTACTCGCGATCATCGCCGCGATGGTCATGGCGCCTCCTTGCCGTTCTGAGGCCACCACCTTGCGGCGCTCCGCGGTGGTGAGGTAACCCCTTCCACAAACTGTGGATAACTCGGCCGATGACCTTCTCACCTGCGGCGAAGCAGAACTATGGGGTGTTTTGATGGAATGCGGGGGGTCTTCGCGTCATTGGTGGCCGGTCGGTCCGGTTGTTGACGCGGATGTGCCGGTTTGGTGCTGGATGTCCACGCCGACGGCGGGAGGTGGTGTGCGAATGCGGCCGGTGGAACCGGAATGATCACACCCATATGGGAAGTATGTTGCGGTTCGGGCGTTGAGGGACCGGTGGTGCGCGAAAACAGTGTGCGGACGGCCGGGGCGGCCAGGGCCGCCCCGGCCGTTCTCAAGACAGGGCGACCCCCGCCGGGGGGGAGAGCGGGGGTCGCCGTACGGTCCGGCTCCGGGGGGGTAGAGCCGGGCCCGTTTCCCAAGAAAGTCTCGGGTCGATCAGACTAAGCCGGAGGCCGGTTTGGTCTATGAGACGGGCAAAGTCTCTGCCTCCAGTCTAGGCAGTTACAACATATGCTGCCCGATCGCCTCAACTCCCGTCGAGCGGCAATGTCGCCCGACGAGTCACCTTTTCTCCTCTATGTTGGCACGGTCCCACTCTGGCGGAGCGGGGGCGCACCTTGGACCTCCGGTGGTCCCTGGGCGGGATCCGGTAGGAAAGCCCTGGTTGAGCTTGGGAGCGTACAGGAGATCTAAAGATCCTTCCGGCACGGGACACGATCGCCGACATAAAGAATCGATCACACTGCGTGATCGATTCGACGTTGTGCCGGAGAAGCACCGATACATCCCAATGAAGCGTCGCCCGGAGCGGGTCTACCTCAGGCCGGGGCGCCGCAGGTCCACGGCGGATGCGGCCTAGGACGACTTGGCCCCGCCCTTCATGCCGAATGGGGGCTTGTCAACAGGGCAAATGAGGCGTAGACAGGGAACCACGGACCAGGTGTCCGAGCACGGCAGCCGGTGTACCCACGCGCGACCAGCCGCGGGAGGCGCGTCGTGACGGGCTTGTCCCGCTCCGACGGATATGAGGTGCACGCTTGGTAACCCGGTGTGACGTGACTGGCGACGGCGTCCCCATTGTGTGGGGCGCCGTTCGCTATGGGCGTGCACTCATCCCTTAGCCGCGCTGGAACGCCTCGCAGATGGCTTGTGAGTCTCTGGCGGCGTCGGCGATCGCGTTGGCGCAGTGGCGGATCCAGGTGGATACGCCTGCGGGAGTGCCGGAGATGTAGCTACGCAGTGCGTCGGCGTAGGCATCAGCGTGTGCGGCATGGCCGACTTCGGGGGCGACCAGGGACTTGGGGTCGAGTCCTCGTGCGACCAGCGTGAGTCGTTCGGCGGCGCGGGCGACGATGCCGTCCCCCCAGCCGAAGGGACGGAGTGACAGCAGTTCCCCGTGCACAATGGCCGCCACCACCAGCGCGGGCGCCTGGGTGGGGGCCGTGAGGAGATTGCTGAGCAGTTCCAGGCGCCGGGCGGCCTCCGCAGGGGAAGGCGGTTCTCCCAGGTCCAGAGCATCGTGGACCGGTTGGTCGGACGTACGCGGGCGTCCCAGCTCGGCACCGTCCACCGCGTCGGCCGCAGCCAGGACGTGTAGGCGGGCAAGCACCTGGCGGGGTGCCTTGCGCCAGGTTTCGGTCAAGGTGCCCAGCTCCGCGGACACCCTCAGCGCTCCGTGAACGACCGGGTCGGCGGGGCTCTCCATGCCGCGTAGCTCTTCCAGGGTGACCGGGGATCCTTCCAAGGCCGCGGATGCGCGCGCTCCGCGGAGCGCGGCCTCGGTGGAGACCTCGGCGCTGCGCCGACGCAGGATGCGGTGTCCCAGGAGCCGGTCCACGGCGGTACGCGCGTCGTCCACCGCGTCAGGTACTCCAGGCAGATTCGCCACCTGGGCGAGGGCATCGGATTCGGTCACGGGACGACCCTATGGGGGTTGCCACGGAGGGGACGGTTCGCCCCCGGCGTGAGCCGAAGGAGTACGGGCCGGCATGGACGTGTTTGCGCGGGGATGGCTTCCCCTATACCGGTTCCAGGGACGGAGAGATGGGAACGGTCCGTGTGTGAGGCATCACTAGCATCGCTTCCAGAGCCAGAGGCGCTGGGCACACCCCGGGACGCGTCCGAGAGAGCGACGGACGCGTACAGCAGAAGACTTGTGGGGCGGCACCTTCCCTGGTGAAGTGGGCACACCGGGCGCCTTCCTCTCGTACGCAAGGAGTACGCGTTGAGTCAGAGTCAAGAGACACTTTCCAACCTGCTGCAGGAGACGCGGCGCTTCCCTCCTCCTCCCGAGCTGGCCGAATCCGCGAACGTCAAGGCCGAGGCGTACAAGGAGGCGTCCGCCGACCGGCTGGGCTTCTGGGCACGGCAGGCGGAGCGGCTGACGTGGTCCAAGCGCTGGGACGAGGTCCTGGACTGGAGCAACCCCCCGTTCGCCAAGTGGTTCGTCGGCGGTGAGCTGAACGTCGCCTACAACTGCGTGGACCGCCATGTGGAGGCGGGCAAGGGCGACAAGGTGGCCTTCTACTGGGAAGGTGAGCCCGGTGACAGCCGTACCATCACCTACGCCGACCTCCAGCGGGAGGTGAACAAGGCGGCCAACGCGCTGCTGGAGCTGGGCGTGCGGAAGGGCGACCGGGTCGCCATCTACCTGCCGATGATCCCCGAGCTGCCGATCTCGATGCTGGCGTGCGCGCGCATCGGCGCCACCCACTCGGTGGTGTTCGGCGGCTTCTCCGCCGACGCCCTGCGGACCCGGATCGAGGACGCGCAGGCCAAGGTGGTCGTGACGGCGGACGGCGGGTTCCGGCGCGGCAAGCCGTCCGCGCTCAAGGCGATCGTGGACGAGGCCGTGGAGGGCGCGCCGACGATCGAGCGCGTGCTGGTCGTGCGGCGCACCAAGGAGGACGTGGCCATCCATGACCGGGACGTGTGGTGGCACGACCTCGTGGAGCGGCAGAGCGACCAGCACACCGCGGAGCCGCAAGACTCCGAGCACCCGCTGTACATCCTCTACACCTCCGGCACCACGGGTAAGCCCAAGGGGATCCTGCACACCACGGGCGGCTACCTCACCCAGGTGGCGTACACCCACTACGCGGTGTTCGACCTCAAGCCGGACGAGGACGTGTACTGGTGCTCGGCCGACATCGGCTGGGTGACCGGGCACTCCTACATCGTGTACGGGCCGCTCGCCAATGGCGCCACCAGCGTCATCTACGAGGGCACGCCCGACACCCCGCACAAGGGCCGTTGGTGGGAGGTCATCCAGAAGTACAAGGTGACCATCTTCTACACCGCGCCCACCGCGATCCGTACGTGCATGAAGTGGGGCGACGAGATCCCCGCGGAGTTCGACATGTCGTCGCTGCGCGTGCTGGGCACCGTGGGCGAGCCCATCAACCCCGAGGCGTACGTGTGGTACCGCAAGCACATCGGCGGCGACCGTACCCCCGTGGTGGACACCTGGTGGCAGACCGAGACCGGCGCCATCATGATCAGCCCGCTGCCGGGTGTGACGTCCGGCAAGCCGGGCGCGGCGATGACGCCGCTGCCCGGCATCGAGGCGGACGTGGTGGACGACCAGGGGCGGTCGGTGCCCAACGGCGGCGGCGGGTTCCTGGTGCTGAGGGAACCGTGGCCGTCGATGCTGCGCACCATCTGGGGCGACGACGAGCGGTACGTGAAGACCTACTGGTCGCGGTTCGAGGGGCTGTACTTCGCGGGCGACGGCGCCAAGAAGGACGAGGACGGCGACTTCTGGCTGCTCGGCCGGGTGGACGACGTCATGCTCGTCTCGGGTCACAACATCTCGACCACCGAGGTGGAGTCGGCGCTGGTGTCGCATCCGAAGGTGGCCGAGTCGGCGGTGGTCGGGGCGACCGACCCGGTGACCGGCCAGGCCATCGTGGCGTTCGTGATCCCGCGCGGCAGCGCGGGCGGCGAGGTCGAGGGCGAGGAGTTCCTCAAGGAGCTGCGCGACCATGTCGCCAAGACGCTCGGCCCGATCGCCAAGCCGCGGCAGATCATGATCGTTCCGGAGCTGCCCAAGACCCGGTCCGGCAAGATCATGCGCCGGCTGCTGCGGGACGTCGCCGAGAACCGCAGCATCGGGGACGTCACGACGCTCGCGGACAGCACGGTGATGGACCTCATCTCCGAGAAGCTGCCCAGCGCCAAGCCAGAGGACTGACGCGCTAGGCGTCCCTGGGGCGCCCCGGGCCCACCCCGTCCGACGCAGGCGGGGGCCAGGGCCCGGGGCGCCTCGTTATCAACAGCGTTATCAGCAGCGTCCCTCGCCCGATGCCCTCGGTGTGATCGGAGGGCGGATGGTCGATAGGTTCGTGACAGGCCGCAGGAGATCCGGAACGGGATCGCCTCGCCAGGCCGGGACGGGGTCTCTGTTTCGCTGCTCATCGGCGGTTTGGCCTATACCGACCCGGCACAATTGGAGAGAGTGACGACAGCGGTTCCGACCGAGAGCCCGCTCACCTCGGCGGCCGTGTCCGGTACGGGGGATGCGCGCGGGGTCACATCCGGATCGCTGATCGTATGACCGGGTGGCCCGACCGATCGCCCGGCTGACAGGCTGTGAGGCCCGTCCTGATGGCCGGGGCCTGGAAGGGAGTGAGGAAATGTCCGAGGCACTGCCGGGCGAGCGCATCGAGGACAAGTCACTCGGTGAGCTGGTCGCGCTGGCAACGAGCAACGTCTCCGACCTGGTCAGAGCCGAGATCGAGCTGGCGAAGCTGGAGCTCAAGAGCGATGCCAAGAAGGCCGCCTGGGGCGGGATCATGTTCAGCGTCGCCGGGCTGATCGCCGGGCTGATCGTGATCCTGCTGTCGATCGCCGCCGCGTACGGCCTGGTCGCCGCGGGCATCTGGCACTGGGCCGCGTTCCTCATCGTGGCGGGCGCCTACCTGCTGCTGGCGCTGCTGCTGCTCCTGATCGGCTGGCTGCGCATCAAGCGGATCGAGGGGGCCAAGCGCAGCCGCAGGTCCCTCAAGGACGACATGACCATGCTGCGCCGCCGCGGCGACTCGGACACCCCCGCGCTGAAGGGCTGACCGGCCCATGCCCGGGCACAACTCGTCCGTCGTCGAGGTCGACGGGCCATGGGTCCACCGGGCGGTCAGCGCCGGGGGCACGCGCTTTCACGTCGTGGAGGCCGGTGAGGGCCCCCTCATCCTGTTCCTGCACGGCTTCCCCGAGTTCTGGTGGTCGTGGCACAACCAGCTCGTGTCCATGCCCGCCGCCGGTTTCCGCGCCGCCGCCGTGGATTTGCGCGGGCACGGGGCGAGCGACAAGCCTCCCCGTGGGTACGACCTGGTGACCCTGGCGGGGGACGCGGCGGGCCTCGTCCGCGCGCTGGGGGAGGCGAACGCCATCGTCGTCGGCCACGACTGGGGCGGGCTGCTCGCCTGGACGATGGCCGTGTACCACCCCAAGGTCGTCCAGCGCTTGGGCGTCGTGTCCGCGCCCCACCCGTTGCGGCTGCGTCAGGCCCTACGCAGCGACCCGCGCGGGCAGGCATGGGCGGCACGCCACCTCTTCGGCTACCAACTGCCGGTGTGGCCCGAACGGCGTCTCGTAAGGGACGACGCGGCTCTCATAGGGAAGCTCCTGCACGCGTGGTCCGGCCCGGGGTGGCCCGATGAGCGCACGGAACGTCTTGTACGGCAGGCCATCCAGATCCCCGGCACCGCGCATTGTGCGTTGGAGTGCCACCGGTGGTTCGTCCGCTCGCAGCCGCGTCCGGACGGCATCCGCTACGCGCACCGCATGCGCACCCCCATCCAGGTGCCGACGCTCCAACTGCACGGTTCGCTGGACCCCTGCATCCTCCCGATCAGCGCTCAGGGCTCCGGACGGTACGTGTCGGCCCCGTACCGCTGGAAGCTCATCGAAGGGGCAGGGCACTTCCCGCATGAGGAACGGCCTCAAGCCTTCGACACGCAGCTCCTCAACTGGCTCAAGGACCCCGAACCCGAACGCTGAGCCCGTCCCCCGCGGACCAGAACGGGGACGCGCGACAATGGGGGGCATGCGAGATCGGGACGAGTCGGGCCGCCCCCGGAACGCTCGGCCGCGCGACGCGTACGGCCGTCCTCTGCCACGCGGAGCGACCGGTGTGCCCACGATGCCCGACGACCTCTCCGTGACGCCCGTCGAGGCGCTGAAGCACGCTCAGCGGCTTCTGGACGCGGACAGGCCGTTCCACGCACACGAAGTGCTCGAAGCCGCCTGGAAGGAAGCGCCCGAGGCCGAACGCGAGCTATGGCGCGGCCTCGCGCAGATCGCCGTGGGCGTCACACACGTTCGTCGCGGCAACGCACGTGGCGCGCGAGCCCTCCTGGAACGCGCGGCGGACCGGATCGAGCCCTACGCCCACGACACTCCCTACAGCATCGACGTCACCGGCGTTGCCGCCGAGGCCCGTCGCATTGCGGGCCATGCCGCCGATGGGATCGACCCCGACATGCCGGTGCGGATCCAGCTCACCCGCCGCTCGTCCACCCCCTGACCCAGGTCAGTCGGAGCAGCTCTGGGTGGAGACAGGCGTGGTGGTCTGGGCTCCGGCGCGGGCGTCCGCCGCGACCTCCTTGGCGGTGAGGGCGTAGCCGGTGGACGGCGCGTCCAAGGCCGCGGCGAAGATGACGCCGTAGACCGTGCCGTCGCGAGCGAGCAGGGGGCCGCCGGAATTCCCCGGCTCGACCGTGCCGCGGATGGCGTAGATCTCACGGCTGACCTGGCCGGAGTGGTAGATGTCCGGGCCCCTGGCGGTCTGGCGTGCGCGGATCCGCGCGGCGCTGGCGGTGAACGGGTGGTTCTTCGGGAAACCGGCGATGACGGCGTCGTCCCGGACCCGCGCGGGTCCCGCGAACTTCAGCGGCGGCGCCTCCAGCCCGGGAACGTGCAGGATCGCGATGTCGCGCCTGGGGTCGTACAGCACGACCCGGCCGCGGTCGCGGGCGCCGCTCAGCGAGGCGATCGTGGAGTGGCCGCGCGCCCCCGCCACCACGTGCGCGTTGGTCATCACGCGTTCCGGGGCGTACACGAAGCCGGTGCCCTCGATCTTGCGCTGGCACTGCGGCGCGGTGCTGACCACCTTGACGATGCTGCGCTTGGCGGCGCGCAGCGCCTCGGTGTCGAGGATCGCGTCGTTGGGCGGCGGCACCTCCACCACCGACTCGCCGCCCAGCCCGTTGAAGACCTGCGGGAACTCGCTGCTCTTCACGAATCCCTGGAACGAGGCGAACCAGCTCTGGGCCTGCGACGGCATCATGTCGTCGATGCCGTTGATGATCGTGGACGCCTTGACCTGGGTGCGCACCGGGCGGAACTCGGAGTTGGCGACCAGCGTCCCGAAGAACCAGGCGACGATCAGCAGCGACAGCGAGCTCACCACGGCGCCGCCGGCCGCGTCCACAGCGCGCGCGTTGATCCCGGTGACCCGGTTGCGCAGGACGGCGCCGAGCGAGGACGCGAGCAGTTGTCCGAAGGTGGCCGACAGGAACGCGACGACGATGGCCAGCAGCGCCTGCTGCGCGGCCCCGTCCACGGTGGCCTCGGCGATCGGCGGGGCGATGAGCACGCCCACGACGCCACCGCCGACGAATCCGCCGAAGCTCAGCAGGCTCACGATGAAGCCCTGGCGGTAGCCCGATACCGCGAAGAGCACGACGAGCACGAGCAGTATCAGGTCCAGAAGGTGGTCGCCCAGCACCGCATCACCGTATAGCGCCAGGGGGCCGTTGCACGTCCCCTCGATGTACCAGATTATGCGCACTCGTGTAGCCGCAGAGGGCGATGCAATGCGGTCACCGTCCGCGCATGGGAAGAGAGCAGCCGGTCATCGCACCACCCGCACCTGCTCATGGACACGCGGGGGACGTCATGGGACCGCCATCAGAGGTTCTGAATTTTCCTTCGCGACACGCCGACGACGCATGCGGAGCGAGGCGCGCGACGGTAGAGGGAAGCGGTGGGTTCAGCCGCGCGAGGACAGGTCGATGACCTCCTGGGGAAGGTCCTCGACGCGGCCGGAGTCCCAGGGACGGCTCCACCCGCCCGCGTCCAGGACATGGGTGAGCAGGGCCGCGGTGAAGCCCCACACGAGCATGCCCCGTACGCGGAAGGCGGGCCCGACACGGATCCCCGATGGGTGCCGGACGGTCAGCCGGTTCGCCGGATCCACCAGTTCGGCGATCGGCACCCGTGCCACGGTGGCGACCTCCCCCGGGTGCCCTGGGGCGATCTCGGACGGCTCGCGCCACCAGGCGGCGACGGGCGTCACACGGTGGTCGCTATGCGGCAGGTACAGCTCGGGGAGCGTGGTCAGGACGTCCACGCCCGAAGGCTCGACCCCGGCCTCCTCCCACGCCTCCCGGAGGGCCGCGCCCACCGGGCCATCGTCCTCGGGGTCGATGCGCCCGCCGGGGAACGCGGGCTGCCCGGCGTGCTTGTTGAGCGTCGCGGCCCGTTCCGTGAGGAGGATGTCCGGCCCTTCCGGGCCCTCGCCGAACAGGATCAGCACCGCCGCTGGACGGGATCCGGGACGCGGCCTGGGACGGTCGGGGATCCTCATGCGCGGAGCGGCCGCGAGGAAGCGGTCGAGCCACGCGGGAGAGGTCTTGGAGTGGTCGGTCACGCCGCGTCCCCGCCCACTGGACGGGAGCGACGGGGATGACGGGAGCACCACGTCCCCGCTCGCTGGCCGGAAGTCATGAGAACGGCCCATCCTTGACCAGCTTGCGCGCGGTGGCCTCGTCCGTCGGGCCTTCCCCGTAGGACGGGCACAGCCGGGCCAGGGGGCAGGCGCCGCAGGCGGGACGGCGGGCATGGCAGATGCGGCGGCCGTGCCAGATCAGCCGGTGCGAGAGCATCGTCCAGTCCTTGCGGGGGAACAGCTCGCCGACGATCCGCTCGACCTTCACCGGGTCGGTCTCGGTGGTCCAGCCGAAACGGCGGGCCAGCCGGCCGAAATGGGTGTCGACGGTGATGCCCGGAACGCCGAAGGCGTTGCCCAGGACCACGTTGGCGGTCTTACGCCCGACTCCGGGCAGACTTACCAGATCATCGAGGTTGCCCGGGACCTGGCCGTCGAAACGTTCGCACAGCTCATGCCCTAGTTTCATAATATTATTGGACTTGGCCCGGAAGAAGCCGGTCGACTGGACCAGACCCTCCAGCTCCGCACGATCCGCGGCGGCATAGTCCTCGGCCGTCCGATACCGGGCGAAGAGCGCCGGTGTGACCATGTTCACCCGGCGGTCCGTAGACTGGGCGGACAGGATCGTGGCGACCAGCAGCTCGAGCGGGGTGGTGAAGTCCAGCTCGCAGTGGGCGTCGGGGTAGAGCGCGGCCAGCTCGCGGTTGATCCGCCGGGCACGGCGGACCAGCGCGAGGCGCGTCTCCTCCCGAGGCCGGGGTCTGCGGGTCGCCGTCACGGAGGCGGGGCTACCGTTGCGAGGCACGTGGGCAAGGGTACGTCCTCGGCCCGCCATCTCAGGCGAGCCGCGGACCCTACCTTCACGTACGCGGTGGGACGTACGTCACACTATGTATGCAGGTGTTCGAGGAGGAGAAGCGTGACCGACCGCGACGTGGACGTTCTGAGCAGGGCCCCGCTGTTCGAGGCACTCGACGAGCAGGGCGCCAAGGCGCTGCGCGCCAACGTGACCGAGGTGCGGCTGGCACGCGGCCAGACGCTGTTCAACGAGGGCGAGACGGGCGACCGCCTCTACGTCGTGCTGGACGGGAAGATCAAGCTGACCAGGGCGGCCCCGGACGGCCGCGAGAACCTGCTCAGCGTGCTCGGCCCCAGCGAGATGTTCGGCGAGCTGTCGCTGTTCGACCCGCGCCCGCGCACGGCCAGCGCGATCGCGGTCACCGAGTGCAGGCTGGCCGGGCTCGGGCACGACGATCTGCGTCCCTGGCTCACCGGGCACCCGGAGGTGGCCGTCCAGCTCCTGCGCGCCCTGGCGCAGCGGCTGCGGCGCACCAACGACGTGATGGCCGACCTGGTCTTCACCGACGTGCCGGGACGGGTCGCCAAGCAGCTCCTGGACCTCGCCGAGCGTTTCGGGCAGCCCTCCGAGACGGGGCTGCACGTCCACCACGACCTCACCCAGGAGGAGCTGGCGCAGCTCGTCGGCGCGTCCCGGGAGACGGTGAACAAGGCCCTGGCCGACTTCGCCCAGCGCAACTGGCTGCGGATCGAGGCCCGCGCCGTCGTCATCCTCGACATCGAACGGCTCCGCAAGCGGTCGAAGTAGCCAAGCGGTCGAAGTAGCCGCCCCACGGGCCGGTCACGCCCCGCCGCGTTCCTTCAGGTAGTCGAGCTGGGCCTGGACCGACCACTCGGCCGCCGGCCACAGCGACTTGTCCACGTCCGCGTAGACCCGCGCGACGACCTCCTTGGCCGTGCGCGCACCGGCGGCGACGGCCTCCTCGACCTGCGCCAGCCGCTCCCGGCGGTGGCCGATGTAGTGGTCGAGCGCCCCGATCGGGTCGTCGAGCTTGGGCCCGTGCCCCGGCAGGATCGTGGCGGCCTCCACGTCCTCGGAGAACGCGCGGAGCCGGTCGAGCGAGCTCAGGTAGTCGCCGAGCCTGCCCTCCACGACGGTCGTCCCGTACCCCAGGACCGTGTCCCCGGTCAGGACGGCGCGGTCGGCGGGCAGCCAGAAGGTCAGCGAATCGTGCGAATGGCCGGGCGTCTCCATGACGCGCAGCTCCAGTCCCCCCGTGGTGACCACGTCCCCCTCGGCGAGACCCTCGTCCCCCAGCCGGTGCCGCGGATCGAGCGCTCGGACGGGCACCGGCCGCCGCGCCGCCGAAGCCGCGGAGGCGGCGGCGAGTTCGGAGAACCGTTTGGCGCCCGCCGAATGGTCCGGATGGCCGTGGGTGAGGAGCACCAGACCCACCCGGCGGCCCTGCGCCGCGATCCCGTCCACGACCCGCTTGAGGTGGACGTCGTCCTTGGGCCCCGGGTCGACGACCACGACCTCCTCGGCACCGGGCTCCCCGATGACCCAGGTGTTGGTGCCGTCCAGGGTCATCGCGGACGGATTCGGCGCGAGCCAGCAGGTCGCCCGATCCGTGCCCATCCCGTCGATCTCGCTCATCCGCCCCATCCTGCCCGACCGCAGATCGGGATGCCGCGCCGGGTTCCAGCCCAGGCGCTCCAGGTACCGCAACGCGGGCGTCCCCGCCAGCCGCCACAGGAAGGCCCGCGACAGCGGCACGTTCCGGCTCCGGCGTCCGGGCATCACCGCCTCCCCCGCACAGCGCCCCTCATCGCTGCGGGTAGTGCTCGGCGACGCCCTCCGGCAGCCTCAGCCACGCCTCGCCGTCCACGATCTCGGCCACCGGCTCGTGCGTCACGATCTGTCGGGGCGCGGCCAGGACGTCGGCGACCGTCTCGTACGCCGACAGCTCCACCATGGTCGCCAGGGTGGGGGGCAGCAGGAACCACTCGCCCGCCCGCGCCCGTTCCACCGCCTCGGCGGGACGGACCCAGGCCACCCGGTCGGCCTCGGTGCTGACGTCCCGGGCCCGCTGGCCGTCCGGCATCCCCGCGACGAAGAACCGGGTGTCGTACCGCCTGGGCTCGATCACCGGGGTGATCCAGTGCGCCCAGGGACGCAGCAGGTCCGAGCGCAGCACCAGGTCACGCCGGTCCAGGAACTCGCCGAAGGACAGGGAGCGGTCGAGGAGGGCCTGCCGGTCGGCCTCCCAGCCCTCGCCCCGGGTGTCGTCCACGACCGTCGACTCGGTGGGACCGGCCAGCAGGACCAGGGTCTCCTCGAACGTCTCCCGGACCGCCGCGCACACCAGCTCGCGCGCCAGCGTCTCACCGGCCGCGAACGCCGCGCCCCACTCCGCCGGGGACGGTCCCGACCAGGCGAGATCCGCCTCCCCGTCCCGCGGGTCGACGGAACCGCCGGGGAACACGTAGGCGCCCGGCGCGAACGCCATGGAGGCGACCCGCCGCAGCATGAACGCCTCCAGACCGCGCTCGGCGTGGTCGCGCAGGACGACCACCGTCGCGGCGTCCCGAGCCGGCACCGGCTGTGTCCTGCCGGAATGGATGTCCTCGAACCGCGCCTTGAGCGCGCCCGAGAGTTTGAGCCCGTTCAGCATCGGCCGCCCCAACGTGTGATCCTCATGGCGGCCCATTCGCACATACCGAACGCCATTCCGTCAAGAGTGCGGGCGCGCGCCGGCCCGGGCTCACCCCCTCCGTCAGGCGATCTCGGCGATCAGCTCGACCTCGACCGGGACGTTGTTGGGCAGGACGGCGACGCCGACCGCGCTGCGGGCGTGGGCCCCCGCCGGGCCGAAGATCTCCTTCAGCAGGTCGCTGGCCCCGTTGATCACCTTGGGCTGGCCGAAGAAGTCCGGCGCGCTGGCCACGAAACCGACGACCTTGACGATCCTGGCGATCCTCGACAGCTCGCCGACCTCGGCCTTGAGCGCCGCGACGCAGTTGAGCGCGCAGATCCCGGCCTGCTCGGCCGCCACCTCCGGATCGACCTCGGCGCCGACCTTGCCCAGGACGCGCAGCTCGCCCTTCACGAACGGGACCTGTCCCGAGGTGTAGACCAGCGAACCCGTCCGGACCGTGGGAACGTACGAGCCCGCCGGAGCGGCCGGTTCGGGCAGCTCCAGGCCGAGCTCGCGGAGGCGCTCCTCCGGGGTCGCCACGTCACTGCTCCAGTTCGCGCTTGAAGTAGGCCACCAGGTTCTCCGGGTTCGGCCCGGGCAGGACGGTGACGAGCTCCCATCCGTCCTGGCCCCAGTTGTCAAGGATCTGCTTGGTCGCGTGGACCAGCAGCGGAACGGTCGCGTACTCCCACTTCTTCATGGCGCTCAGCCTAGCGATCCCCCTGCCCGCGGAACGTGCGCGTCATCGGCCCCGGCCGCGAACACCGGAACCGTGTCAGGGAGCGAGCACACGGCGGCGGAACTCGGCGGTCGCCGAGTTCACCACCCGGTTCAGATGCTCCAGTTCCTCGGGGGAGGGTTCCCGGTCGAGCTGGACCTCCACCTTGAACTCACCGTCGGAGATCGTCACGTCCAGGTCGCTGAGCAGACCCGCGGGCAGCCTGGCGAGGACGAACTCGCGGAACGCGGCGCCGAGGGTGTCCCCGATCGTGCCGCAGCCGCACGACTGCCCCTGGTGGATCGCCCCGAGGTGGCTGCGCCCCACGATCGCGTCGGGGTGCGCCGGGTCCATCACGGCCAGGCCCGCCTCGACGACCTGCCGTGCCTCGTCCAGGCGGTCGCGATGCTGCAAGAAGAGGCCCAGGGCGATGTGGGCGCGGCCGAGCAGCTCGTGGTCGGCGCCGCGTCGCGCGTACGCCACCGCCTCGCGCAGGCGCTGTTCGGCCTCGCCGAACCGCTCCGCCTCGGCCAGCGCCAGCCCCCAGTTGCGCAACACCTGGGAGGTCAGCTCCAGGCTGCCGAGCCGGTCCGCGCGCTCCCGCGCGTCCTGGTACGCCCGCAGCCCGCCGTCCTGATCGCCGGCCTCGGCCAGCGCCAGGGCCAGCCCCATCAGCGTGCCGACGCTCTCCTCCAACCTTCCCTGCCGGTCGTAGGCGGCGAGCACCCGGCGGATCGCGTCGACGCGCCCCGCCTGGTCGCCGGCGTCGCGTCCCAGGTTGGCCAGGACGGACAGGGCGTTGAGAGTGGCCTGGTGGTCCGGGCCGAGCCGTGCCTCCAGCGCCGTCACGAGATCCCTGAGGAGGGCCATGCCGAACCTTGGGTCCGTCTGGTCGACCCGGTTCAGGACGGTCCCGGCCATCCGCATGATGATCTCGTCGGGCAGCGGCTCCAGACCGGTGAACGGCGACTCATGGATGCCCTCGGCCTTGACGACCTCGGCACGGACCGCCAGCGCGCCGGCGACCTTCTCATGACCGTTGCGCCAGAAGTTGCCGACCGTCTCCTCGATGGCCTCGCGGGCCTCCTGCGTCCTGCCGCTGCGGAGCAGGACGTCCGCCAGCGCCTCCAGGGCGAAGGCATACCCCGGGTGCTCGCGTCCGTAGAAGCCCTGGCGTTCCTGGAGGTTGTGGCGCAGTTCGGTCTCGGCGTCGTCGAGCCGTCCGGCCAGCTGGAGCGCCATCCCGAGGTTCAACCGGTAGGTCAGGTGATCCTTGCGCGCCTCCGGGTCGGCGGGCGGTGGCCCCGAGCACGCCGCACGGTAGCACTCGACGGCCTGGTCCATCTGATCGGAGTTCAGCAGGACGTGCCCGTAGTCGCACTGCACGGCGGCCCATTCCGGGCTGCCCCTGCCATGCCGTGCCTCGACGGCACGGACCTCCCTCAGCATCACTTCCTGTGCGTCCACCGCTCGGCCCTCGCGCAGCAAGGCGAACGCCATTTCCACGGGGGAGGTAGAGGGAGATGTCATGGCCGGGCAGCATATACAAGGCACCTGCGCCTAAGTGTGCATAGCGGCTTACTCGGCCTGAACCAGGCCGCTACTTGCGGCGTTCCTCTTCCGTCCTGGGCTGGGCCTGGGGATCCGCGGAGCCCAGACCGGCGGCGATCCCCCGCGTCGGCTCGCCGCCCCCGACCTCCTTGTCGTCCTTGTCCGGGGTCTCCTCGGACGACGGCGCTTGGGACGGCTTCTTTGCCGGACCCGGTGACCGGCCCCATGTTTTCCAGCTAACCGCGCGGGCACGGCTCAAACAACGACATGGGACGCCCGGAACGACGGAAGGCCGGGTACCCGATCACCATGCGAGCGCCCGTCCGGCCGACCGTGTCAGGAATCACTTGCATGAGCCGGGGGCACCCCCTCAGGGAGGTACCAAGCGGGCGATATGGTCGATCGGGTGAGCGCGAGAGACACCGACTGGGACGGCGTACGCCTCCACGTGGTCACGGGAAAGGGCGGGACCGGCAAGACCACCGTCGCCGCGGCCCTCGCCCTCGCGCTGGCCGCGGGCGGCCGGAAGGTGCTCCTGGTCGAGGTGGAGGGACGGCAGGGCATCGCGCAGCTCTTCGACCGCCCGCCCCTCCCGTACGGAGAACGCAAGGTCGCGGTCGCGCCCGGCGGCGGGGACGTCTACGCGCTCGCGATCGACACCGAAGAGGCCCTGCTCGAGTACCTTGAGATGTTCTACAACCTCAAGCGGGCCGGCAAGGCGATGACCAGGCTGGGCGTGGTCGACTTCGTCACCACCATCGCGCCCGGCCTGCGGGACGTGATCCTCACCGGCAAGACCAGCGAGGCCGTGCGGCGGCGCGAGAAGGACGGCTCGTTCCTGTACGACGCGGTGGTCATGGACGCGCCGCCCACCGGCCGGATCACCAAGTTCCTCAACGTCAACGAGGAGGTCTCCGGGCTGGCCAAGGTCGGGCCCGTCCGCAACCACGCCGACACCGTGATGAAGGTGGTCCGCAGCCCCGAGACCGCCGTCCACTTCGTCACGCTGCTGGAGGAGATGCCCGTCCAGGAGACCATGGACGGCATCCGCGACCTCACCGAGGCGGGCCTTCCGGTCGGCGGCGTCATCGTCAACATGGAGCAGCCGCCGATGCTGGACGCGCCCTCCCTGGCCGCGGCCGCCGCCGGTGAACTCGACATGGAGGAGATCCTGCGCGGGGTGAAGGCCGCCGGGCTGGAACACGACGCCGAGTCGATCGCCGCCGCGCTGGCCGCGGAGGCCACCGACCACGCCCGCCGCACCGCCCTTCAGCGCAGGGAGAAGGAACGGCTGGAGTCGATCGACCGCCCCCGCTACACCCTGCCCCTCCTCTCCGACGGCATGGACCTGGCCGGTCTGTACGACCTCGCCGAGGCCCTCCGGGCCCAGGGCGCGGCATGAACCCGCCGGGCCGGGCCGACGACGAGGCCCGATGCGGCCTGAACGAGAACAGGACAGGACTCGACGAGGACAGGAAAGACGCCGCCTGAGATGAGCCCGACCGTGAAGTCCCCGCCCGTGCTGGACATGGACGCGCTGATCGACGACCCGCGCACGAAGATCATCGTGTGCTGCGGGTCGGGTGGCGTGGGCAAGACCACCACCGCGGCGGCGCTGGGCGTCCGCGCCGCCGAGCGCGGCCGGGACGTCGTGGTGCTCACCGTCGACCCGGCGCGGCGGCTCGCCCAGTCGATGGGCCTGACCGAGCTGGACAACAACCCGCGCCGGATCGACGTCGAGGGCGACGGCGAGCTGCACGCGATGATGCTCGACATGAAGCGCACCTTCGACGAGATCGTCGAGGCGCACGCCGATCCCGACAGGGCCAAGCAGATCCTGGCCAACCCCTTCTACCAGTCGCTGTCGTCCAGCCTGTCCGGGACGCAGGAGTACATGGCGATGGAGAAGCTCGGCCAGCTGCACCGCTCCGGCGCCTGGGACCTGATCATCGTGGACACGCCGCCGTCCCGGAACGCCCTGGACTTCCTGGACGCCCCCGAACGCATGGGCCGGTTCCTGGACGGCAGGTTCATGAGGCTGCTCGCCGCGCCCGCCAAGACCGGCGGCCGCTTCGGCGTCAAGGTGATCAGCGCGGGCTTCGGCGTGTTCACCGGGGTCATCAACAAGGTCATCGGCGTCCAGCTGCTGCGGGACGTGCAGACGTTCGTCGCCGCCTTCGACACGATGTTCGGCGGCTTCCGCGAGCGCGCGGAGAAGACCTTCAAGCTGCTCCAGACCCCCGGCACCGCGTTCCTGGTGGTCGCGGCCCCGGAGCCGGACGCGCTGCGCGAGGCGTCCTACTTCGTCGAGCGGCTGGCGGAGGAGCGCATGCCCCTGGCGGGCCTGGTCGTGAACCGCGTCCACAGGTCGACCGCGCACGGCCTGTCGGCCGCGCGCAGCCTGGCCGCCGCCGAGACGCTGGAGGAACGGGGGGAGCACACCCTGACCGCCGCCCTGCTCCGCCTGCACAGCGAGCGCATGCAACTCGCCGCCCGCGAGGAACGCCTTCGCGAGCACTTCGCCTCGGCGCACCCCACGGTCCCGATGACGATCGTCCCGGCCCAGGCCGAGGACATCCACGACCTGGACGGCCTCCGCCGCGTGGGCACCGACCTGTCCGCCGCCTGACCGAACCCTAGTTCGGAACGGACGATCAAGGCGGTCTCCGGACGAGGCGCCCAAACCGGACAAAGTGGATCAGAACGCCTGCCTCCGGCTAAACCCATGACCCCATGGCCGGATGTGGCCAACCCACATTAAGGACAGTGAAGCGCCTGGATTCGGGCGGCCCGATATCGGGCCAGATGGCGTGGTGCGGGTGGAGCCGGCGAGGGCGTGATGAGGCTTCGCGCGACCGCGACGCCGGCCGAGGCGCGGGCGCAAGGACGGGCGAGACCGCGGGTGGGAGGACAGCCGAAGGCCCGCACCCGTCGTCATAAGGGGTGCGGGCCCCGCGGCCGTCATCGATGCAAGACCCTGAACCGCGCCGGGTCGCCGCCGATCAGCTGGCGACGAGCTCGCTCTCGTCCGGGTCGACCGACCGCTCGTACTCGTCCTTGGCGGTTTCCAGCAGGTCGCGCCACGAGCGCACGTCCGGGCGCCGCCGGAGCAGGGCACGCCGTTCCCGCTCCGTCATGCCTCCCCAGACGCCGAACTCGATCCGGTTGTCGAGGGCATCGGCGAGACACTCGGTACGTACCGGGCAGCCACGGCAGATGAGCTTGGCTCGATTCTGCGCCGCCCCCTGCACGAACAGGGCATCTGGATCCGCGTTACGGCAGGCGGCGCGGGCGGTCCAATCCGTGATCCACATCTTGGCCCCACTCCCCTAGGGTCTGTGTCGATTTGCGCTCCTTGGCCGGACGGGCGCGGACGTCAGGCCGCCAAACGAAAGCCGTGGGGAAGAACTTACGGAAGCGAGGGGGGATTCAACAGTCCCCGATGGGCCCATTCTCGATATAGCCCTCCAGGGCCATACCGCCGGAACGGACTAGTTACTTCTCGTTGACGCTCGAGCCGTCTCCGTGGTTGACACCAGACCAAGGACGGCCCGGACAAATCAGCCGAACCGGTCGGCATCGCCACGTGACGGTGACTCCGCCGCAACGGTGACGGCCCTCATCGTCCCGCAACAGGAGTGCCGCCGCCCGGCAAACGAGCAATCCGCCCTGGACGACGACCCTGCCACCGCCCGGTTAAAGGCGGTTCATCATGAGACGCGAACTTGGAGCGTTATACAGGGCGTTCTCGGGCTCTGTCCGATCCGTCACGATGCGATGCGACGCAGGGTGATGCGGCGATACCGCCGAACAGGCACCGTATGCACTGGTCGTCCCCGCGTACGCTAGTGCCCGTGCTGGGTGCTAACGAGGATCGGCTGCGGGCCGCGTCGACGCTGATGCGGCTCCTGGGAGCGTGCGTCGCCGCGGGAGTGCTCGTCGCGCTCATCGCGCTTCCCGGCGTCGGCAGCGCGGGGCTCACCGCGAGGGACGCCGCCAACAACTTCGAGAACATGGACGGGCAACTGAAGACGTCGCCGCCGTCGGAGAAGACGGTGCTGTACGACGCGGACGGCAAGGAGATCGCCCGGTTCTTCGACAAGTACCGCGAGTCGGTCTCCCTCAACCGGGTCCACCCGATCATGCGGCAGGCCATCATCGACATCGAGGACTCGCGCTTCTACCAGCACGGCGCGCTCGACCTCAAGGGAACGATCCGCGCGCTGGCGTCCAACGCCAACTCCGAGCAGACGCAGGGCGGATCGACGCTCACCCAGCAGTACGTGAAGAACCTCCTGGTCGACAACGCCAAGACCGAGGCGGAGTACCGCGACGCCACCGCACCCACCGTCGGGCGCAAGCTGCGCGAGCTGCGTTACGCGCTGGACCTCGAACAGCGCATGACCAAGAACCAGATCCTTGAGGGCTACCTCAACGTCGCGTACTTCGGCGCGGGCGCGTACGGCGTGCAGGCCGCGTCCAAGCGGTACTTCAGCAAGCCCGCCTCCGACCTGAACCTCGAACAGGCCGCGTTGCTCGCCGGCATCACCCAGAACCCCACCGCGTACGACCCCATCCGCAACCCGGCCGCCGCCCGGCAACGGCGCGACACCGTCCTGTACCGGATGGTGCAGCTCAAGCACATCACCAAGCAGCAGGCCGACGCCGCCGCGGCCAAGCCCATCGAGCTCAACGAGACCAAGCCGGTGGGCGGGTGCGAGACCAGCAAGGCCCCGTACTTCTGCGAGTACGTGAAGTACGACGTGCTGCAGATCCTGTCCGGCGGCAAGTACTGGCAGATGACGCCCAAGCAGCGGCAGGACATCGTCAACCAGCTCAACCGCGGCGGCTACTCCATCCGCACGACGCTCGACATGAAGGCCCAGAACGCCGTCGACCGCGCGCTCCGCAGCAACGTCCCACCGTCCGGCAACCGGGTCGGCGCCGAGGCGATGGTGGAGCCCGGCACCGGACGGGTGAAGGCCATCGGCCTGAGCAAGCGGTTCGGCGCGGGCAAGGGACGCACCACCCTCAACCTGCCCGCCGACTGGGCGCACGGGGGCGGCAACGGCGTGTCCGCCGGCTCCACGTTCAAGGTGTTCACGCTCGCGGCGGCGCTCGACGAGGGCATCCCGGTCAACACGCACATCAACTCGCCGGAGACGACCACCATCACCGGTTTCCAGCCGTGCAGGTACACCGGCGAGTACAACGGCAAGCAGGTCAAGAACGTCATGCTGGGCGGCGGCCCGTGGCGGGTGTCCAACGCGGGCGACAGCGAGGCCGGCAACTTCGACCTCAAGACCGGCACCTGGCATTCGGTCAACACCTTCTACGCCCAGCTCGAGAAGCGGGTCGGGGTGTGCAGCGCGGTGAAGATGGCCGAGAAGTTCGGCATGAAGCGCGCCAACGGCAACCCGCTCCTGCCCGTGCCCGCCCAGGTGTTGGGCACCAACGACATCGACATGGTGCATTTGGCCGCCGCCTACGCCGGCTTCGCCGCACGCGGCAAGTACTGCACCCCGGTCTCCGTCATCGAGGTCGTCGACTCCGATGGCAAGAAGCTCAAGGCGCCCAATTCGACCTGCCGCCAGGTCGTGGACGAGGCCATCGCCGACAAGGTCAACGAGATCCTGCAAGGAGTGCTGAAGCAGGGCACCGCGACGGGCCGCGGCATCGGACGTCCGGCGGCCGCCAAGACCGGCACCTGTGAGGCGCACACCTGCGCGGTGTTCGCCGGGCACACCCCGAACCTCGCCGCCGCCACCGCGTACTGGGACCCCCGCAGCCCCTGGGAGTACCCGGTGTACGGCGTGTACGGCGCCGACACCCCCGGCGCGATCTGGCAGCAGAGCATGCGCGCCGCCCTGGCCGGTGAGCCCGCCCCCGGCTTCGCCCGTCCCACCCGCGACTTCGGCGACACCATCCGCGTCCCGGACGTGAGGGGCATGTCGGTCGGCGCGGCCGCCGCCCGCCTGCGGGCCGCCGACCTTCAGGTACGGATCGCGCCGCGTCCCGTCGAGTCGGACGAGCGGCGCGGCACCGTCGCCTCGACCTCACCGGACGCGCAGACCGAGGTCGGCCCCGGCACCACCGTGGTCATCTACACCAGCAACGGCCGCGGCGGAGGCAACGGGCCGGGCCGCCCAGGCGGCCGGCCCGGCTTCCAATGGCCCTGGGAGGACTGACGCGGGCTCAGCCGCCCGACTCGGCGAGCCGCCGCTTCACCTCGGCGGCGACCCGTCCGCCCTCGGCGCGGCCCGCGACCTTCGGGCTGACGGCCTTCATGACCTGGCCGATGGCCCGCGGACCCGTGGCGCCCGTCTCGGCGATCGCCTCGGCGACCAGGGCACCGAGCTCCTCGTCGGTGAGCTGCGCGGGCAGGTACTCCTCCAGCACCGCGCCCTCGTTCCGTTCGGCCTCCGCCTGAGCGTCCCGGCCGGCGTCGGCGAACGCCGCCGCGGCCTCCCGGCGCTTCTTGGCCTCACGGGTGAGCACCTTGACGACGTCGTCGTCGGACAGCTCCCGGGGCCGCTCGCCGGCGACCTCCTCGTTGCGGATCGCGGTGAGCGCGATGCGCAGGGTACGGGTGCGTACCAGGTCGCGCGCCTTCATCGCCGCGACGAGATCGTTCTCCAGCTTCTCCCTCAGGGCACTCATGCGCACAATCATGCCCGCCCGGCCCCGGAGGTCTCACCAGGATTACCGGCGTACGCGGCACTGCCCGACTCTGGGAGCATATGAGTGTGTCGTTCTCGTCCACCGGCCGCCGGTGGCCGGATCCCGCCGCGGCGGGGGCGGACGAGAACGATTCCGAACCAGGGTCCGGCCTTGGAGGGAGAACCGTGCGAAAGACCTACGCCATACCCCTGGGGCTGACGGGCGCGGGCGCGGCCACGTTCGCGTACGCGTCGCTGCTGGAGCGCAACTGGTTCCGGTTGCGCCGCTACGACGTTCCCGTGCTGGCCCCCGGCCGGCCCTCGGTCAAGATCCTGCATCTCTCCGACGCGCACCTCACCCCCGGACGCGGGCGGCTGATCCGCTGGGTCCGTTCACTGGACGCCCTGGAGCCCGACCTGGTCGTCAGCACCGGCGACGCCCTCGCCCACCGCGACGCGATCGGCCCGTTCCTCGAGGCCCTCGGCCCCCTCCTCGACCGTCCCGGCGTGTTCGTGTACGGCTCCAACGACCTCTACTCGCCGATCTTCAAGAACCCCACCCGGTACGTCTGGCGCACCAGCAAGTCCGACTACGACCGGCGCCGCCGCGAACCCGACCTCCCGTACCGCGAACTGGGCTCCTCCCTCCAGGCCGCGGGCTGGCTGGACCTCAACAACCGGATCGGCCGCCTCAAGGTGGGCGAGCTCGACATCGAGTTCGGCGGCATCGACGACTCCCACATCGACCGCGACCGCTACGACAAGATCGCCGGCCCGGTCGACCCCCAGGCCGACGTCCACCTGGGCGTCATGCACTCCCCCGAGCCGGGCAACCTCGACCGCTTCGTGATCGACGGCTACGACCTCCTCCTCGCCGGCCACACCCACGGCGGCCAGGTCTGCCTCCCCTTCTACGGCGCCCTCGCCACCAACTGCGGCATCGACCGCCCCCGCGTGAAGGGCCTCCACCGCCACCGCGGCGCCTGGCTCCACATCTCCGCCGGCCTGGGCACGTCCCCCATGGCCCCCATGCGCTTCTGCTGCCCGCCCGAGGCGTCCCTGCTCACCCTGGTCCCCCGATAATTGATGACGCAGCACCCCGGGACATCCGCTAAAGTGGACCAGGCGCCGGGAGAACGTACGGCTCCCGGGCAGCCACCACCGGGGTGTAGCGCAGCTTGGCAGCGCGCTTCGTTCGGGACGAAGAGGTCGTGGGTTCAAATCCCGCCACCCCGACAGATAACCGCAGGTGAGAGAGGGTTTCGGAGCTAGCTCCGGAGCCCTTTTTCGATCTTGGGGTCGATGGGCGCACAACGGGGAGCACACGTCATCGGACTTACGCTGACTTGCTCTGACCGAACACGGCGTTGATCGCCTCGGCACCCTTGGTGATCACCGGCTTGAGCTGATGCCGGTAGACCTCTTCAGTGACCGCCGTGGACGAGTGGCCGCAGAGATCGGCGATGTTCTCGATGGGCACGCCACTGTCACTCATGATCGAGACGAACGAGTGGCGCAGTTCACGGGGCGTCCACTTCTCCCCGATGCCCGCCTTCTTGGTGATCAGCCGGAACGCCCGCCGCACGTTGGCGGCGTCGAGCGGCGTTCCGGTCGGTGAGCAGAACACCAGGTTGTTGTTCTGCCATGCCTTGCCCGCCCTGAGCTTCTGGGCGGCTTGGCGCGTGTGATGCTTCCGGAGTGCCTCGGCCGCCCGCTTGGGGAGTTCCAGCGTGCGACGCGACTTCTCCGTCTTGGTGTCGCCATGCGCCCGGACGGACCGCCATACGTAGAGGGCGAACTTCTCGTGGTCGAATCCGACATCGGTCACCGGCCGCCAACCGGTCGCGTCCTCCACCCATGCCACGACGTGATCCCATCGGAGTGCGCGCGCCTCTTCGGTACGGATGCCGGTCATAAGGCTGATCACTACGTACGCGTGCAGCCTCGATGACTCTGCTTTCTCCAGTACCGCCGTGGCCTGGTGGAGCGTGAGGGCCTTGCTCGGACGTCCGGCCTTGCCCTTTGGCGTGGTGACCAGTTCGGCCACGTTCCGGATCACCATGTCCCGGGCCTGAGCCTGCCGGATCGAGCGCTTGAGGATCGCGTGAACGCCTCGGAGACTCCGTGTGGACAGCTTGTCCGTGAGTCCGTCGAGCCACTCGTCTACGTCGTCCGCGCGCAGGTCCTTGAGCTTGGCCTTGCCGATCAGCGGGATCACGTGCGTCTCGGCGAGGATGCGGTTCGTCGTGATCGTCTTGGGATCACGCCCCTTGAGCCCCTTGGAAAGCCAGTCATGGACGGCGTCCGCGACTGTGTAGTTCTCAGGGCTCTTGATGCCGGACTCCAGCTCATTGACGAGCTTCTTGAGCTTGTCCTTGACCTCGTCCTTGGTACGGCCCTTCCTCTTGGGGCGGTTGGGCTTCCCGTTTGGCCGGTAGCCGAGCCAGAGGGCACCGGTGTAGCCCTTGCCTTCCGGGTAGATCGATCCCTCGTACTTGCCGATGAAGATCTTTGCCAAGAGATCCCCTCCTCTCCCACCGCTGGATGCGGCGGCTCTCCGCCGTTTCCGGATAAACGGCTACCAGCGACGATAACCCAAGACGTCCCTAGACGTCCCTACGGTTGGGCGGATTCTCCGGATGATGTCGGAGAATCCGCCCAGCGATCAGTTGGGAGACTGGTCTTCGAGTGAGGCGATGAAGTCGGCAAGGTGCTGGTCGGTGATGCGGCGCAGCTTGTCGATCTTGATGCTGTGGAGGCGGCCGGTCCGGATGAGGGCGTAGACCTTGTCGCGACCGATCTGGAGAATCTCGGCGACCTGTTCGACGGTGTATGCCTTCACGATCACCTCCTTTCTCCCCGAGCCGTCTCGGGGGACGTGTCGGGCGTGGCGATCATCTCCGTTTCGTGACGGTGGGTGATTGTCTTCGTCTTTGTCTATGTCTCGTCTACGGCCCTATGCGTGCAGACGCGCGCGAGACGTAGACGTAGACAAGTCACTCAGAGTGCTTGCTCACGGCGCGCCACCGTCCGCGCGAGACCTGGATGACGCGTCCGGTTTTGGTGAGGTCGCGTAGTCGTTGGTAGATCCAGGGACGGCTCATGCCGGTTCCGGCGATCAGATGGGACACGGGCGTGCCCTCGTCCGGCGCGCCGCTCAGCATGGCCCACAGGATCGCCTCGGACGTGCCGTCCTCCTTGCCCGTAGCCGGGACGCTGGTGGAGGAGTCGGCGACGTCGAGGGAGCGCAGCGCGATACCGGCGCGCGCTTCCTCGATGGCCGTTCGCGAGATCTCGTCAAGTATCGGGCGGAGTTCTGCATGTCGCCGCGCTGCCTCGGCTACGGCCTGGTCGGTGAGAAGGTAGGCGCGGCCTCGCCGAGGAACGTCATGCTCGGGCGCCGAGAGCAGGAACTTGCCGGGAGCATTGAGAGTGTGGGCATGCCATCCTGCCGCGAGCATCCCTTGCCCGAGGATGAGGTCAACGTCCTTACGTTCTCGCACCCGGAAGGACACGCGTACGTCCATCTGAGAGCGAACGGCACCCTTCCCCATGGCCTTCTGTGTGGGTCGCTGGGTGGCCGCGACGAGGGTTACCGCGACGGCCCGTCCTCGTCGGGCGATCGAGTCGGTATCGGTGATGCTCTCGGGCGCGTCGTCGGCCAGCTCGGCGTACTCGTCGATGACGATCACCAGTGCGGGCAGGTCCGGGGACGGCTCCCACACTCGGCGCCCTTGCGAGGCCAGTGATGCCGCCCGCGCCTCCAGGACGGCCACAGCGTCGCGCAGGAGCGCGCGGGCTTGCTCGGGTGTGGTGGCGAGACGATCGATGCAGGACGCCCACGGCTGGAGTTCCATCCCGCGTTTGAGGTCAACGGCCCAGATCACCACGTCCCGGCATGCGGTGAGGTTGCCCATCACCACATTGATGCCGCCGCTCTTGCCCGAGCCGGCCACCCCGCCGAACAGGCCATGGCGGCGCAGCAGCAGGACGCGCGCGCTTGTGGCATCCTCGAACGGCCCCAGGTCGATCGGCTCGGCAATGGACGAGACAGACGGCCCAGGCCACACGATCGCGTCCGCGTGCGGATCATGGTCGAGAACGCGCAGCTCGAACCGGTTGGCCTTGTCGTCCCGGGTTGGGTAGACGCGCACGGCGCCTCGGAACGTCCCGAGAGCCGACTCGATCGCGGGAACCTTGGCGGTCACATCCTGGATCGTCTGGCCGCGTGCCAGCGCGAACCGGGCGCGCCATCCCCACACGTCCACCATGGCGGACTGTGCACGTGAGCCGGTAAGCCCGATCGACTCGGCGATCTCGGGCCATGCCGCAATCTGCCGGTCTACGCGCACCTTGGCGCGCCGTCGCCGATGCACCCACCACGGCACGCCCAGCACCAGGACGCCTCCGACGAGAAGCTGGGGAAGCGGCCGGTAGGCGATCCCCAGGGCGGTTGCCAAGGTGAGCCACGCGCCCGCGCTCATAACCGCCGTCGCGGCATACCAGCGTTCCAGCCGAGACAGGCCGAGCCGTTCCCGGAACAGCACCAGAGCGGACGCCTGCACCACAGTGGCGCAGAGGACAAGCGGCCACCACTGCGGATAGGCCACATGGAGGACGGCGCCGACCAACGCCAACACGATGCCCGAGGAAATCGGCGCCAGTTCGGAGCGGTACCGCCACAGGACGCGCCCGATCACCACGGCGGCAACGTCGGGAAGCTGGTCGTCCCGGTTGATGACGATCATTGGCTGTAGCCCGTACCGGCGCATCTTGCGGGCATGCCGCCGCATTTGCCGCCCGCCGTTCACGAGCGCTCCCACCACTCGGGCGGAAGCTGCCCCTGCGCGCGCAGCTCGTCGCGCAAGTAGTACAGCGCGTCCGGCTCGGCGTCCCGATCGGCCTTGAGGGTCACGCGCGCGGCGGCCACCAGATTCGCCCAGTTGAACCGAGCCTTGATCAGCTCAACGTGCAGCCGGTTGATTTCGGCGAGCAGGACGGGCGTGTCGCTGAGTGCGGCATGCAGCCGAAGCCACAGATCTTCGATCGTCCCCATCGCGTCAGCCAACTGAGCGACGATCTCACGCGCCACTAGATTGCGCTCGCGCACTCGCTGCGGGTCGATACTGCTGGACTGCGGAATGTCAGGCACCAGGGCATCCCTCCTTCCGATTCGGGGGAGCATCAGTGCTGAGAAAGGCTCTGGACGAGAACCGACACCACTTGGCGAATCTGCGGCGCGGCACTGGTCGCGGCGAGGAAGAACCCGAACAACAGGCACACCACCAGATGCCACGCGCGCAGTCCCATGTAGCGCCAAGCGATCCAGACCAGGGCGCCGAGGATCGCCACCAGCGGAACAGAAACGTTCACGTTGTGTCTCACCTCCTCGCCATCAGATCCAGAGGTCGGGATGCCGGGATCCTTGCCGGCGGCGCCGCCACCGTGCCCGGGCACGGCATTTGCGGCAGCGCTGATTTCCCGGCTCGATGCGGGCACCGCACGCGCACGAATAGGCGGTGATGATTCGTGGGAGTCGCATCCGGCTCACCGTCCCGCCGTGACGCGCTCCCGTTCGGGAAGCTCGTCACAATTCGTGCGAGTGGTGAGCAGACGCCGAGAGGCGAGACCGGTACGGCTCGGGCCGTTGCCGCGACGCACGGCGCGGCGCTCCTCGGCGTGAATGCCGATGACCACCATCGCGAAAATCCCGCAGACGGTACCGGCCAGGAAGACGGCGATGATCGAAGCCAGAACGAGGATCATGAAGATCACCTCTCTCGCGTAAGGCCCGATATCCGGCGGGGGGGCGGCTCGGGCGATCGGATTGCCTTACGAGAAAGAGAGTCCTCCCAGACGCAGGGACGAGATCACTACATGACTGGACCTGTTCAAGACGTCCTCGTAGGGTTGTCGGCGTCCCTTGACGTCCTGCGACCCGGACGGGTGCATGCCGAACGAACGTCTACGCGCGGCCCTGCTGCAACGCGGCATGACCATCGCTGCTCTCGCCGAGGAGATCGACGTAGATCCCAAGACCGTCGAGCGATGGATCACCCAGGGCCGAACGCCCTACCGACGGCACCGCTACGCAGTGGCTTCGCGGCTCGGCCTGGAAGAGACGTACCTGTGGCCCGAGGCACTGAGCAAGGAACAGGTCACCCAGGTCTCCGACAGCGAGATCATCACCGTCTACCCGCACCGCTGGGCCACCCCAAGGGACGCATGGGGACGTCTGTTCACCGACGCCCAACACGAGATCGGCATCCTCGTCTACAGCGGCATGTTCCTCGCCGAGGACACCGGAGTGCAGCGCACACTCGCAGACAAGGCCAAAGCCGGCGTCCGGGTCCGCGTCCTCCTTGGAGACCCTGACGCGCCCCAGGTCGCCGAACGCGGCACAGACGAAGGCATCGGCGAAGCCATGGCCGCCAAGATCCGCAACGTCCTGGTCATCTACAAACCGCTCACCAAGCTCGACAACGTCGAGATCCGCCTACATGCCACCGTGCTCTACAACTCAATCTTCTACGCAGACGATCAGATGTTCGTCAACACACACGTCTACGGCGTCCCAGCGTCCAACGCGCCCTTCTGGCACCTGCGCAAGATTCCGGGCGGCGAGATCGTCACGACCTACCTGGAGAGCTTCGAACGTGTCTGGGAAGGCGCTAAGCCACTGCACCCGGGGGACTGAGCATGGCCCGCAGGATCGACTACTACGACGACCCCAACGCCCCCAAAGCCAACAGTCTCGTCCCATCGGTCAACGTCGTAGTAGAGAACGACAACGGCGAGATCCTCATGATCCGCCGCACCGACAACGACAACTGGGCCGTCCCCGGCGGCGCAATCGACCTAGGCGAGTCCGTCAGCCAAGCCGCCGTCCGAGAGACCCGCGAAGAAACTGGCATCGACTGCGAGATCACTGGCATCGTCGGGATCTACTCAGACCCGAAACACCTCATTCACTACACAAGCAACGACGAGGTACGCCAGGAGTTCTCAATCCTGCTAACCGCTCGTCCCCTTGGCGGAGAGCCCACCCCAAGCGACGAATCCCGCGAAGTCCATTGGATAGCGCCCGACGACGTCCAGTCCCTACAGCTTGACCGCTCAATGCGCCTACGCATCAACCACTACCTAGAGCGCCGAGACAAGCCGTTCATCAACTAGAGCGCCAATCCGACAAGGCGCGATTCTGTCTGGATGTGCTCCACTGCTCCCACCAGATGCGGCTCAGCAAGCCGGGTGAACCGCGTGACCACATGCACGGGACCGTAACGCGCGCGAATCTCGGCAAGCCGCTCGGAAATGTCAACAGGTTCCCCGTCGGGCGTCGTCGTCATGTCGCAGTAGATCAGCGCGCGGCTCAGACAAGCGTCCGCAGGTGGGAACTCGCTGCTCAGCACTTCGGCGAGACCACGCTCCCGAGCCTCGATGATGGCGCAGGAGTGACCCGCCACCAGACGACACAGCACCTCATCGGCGCCCGCCACATCCCGCAGGTAGCGAGCACCATCGAGAGGATGGAAACCGGTCACCGCAATCTCCGGGCTGTACCCGATGTCATGCAGCCACGCGGCCGCCTCCAGCAACTCCGCTTGGTCGCCGAGGAGAGGCGCGAGGTCCCTGGCCTTCCTGGCCACACCCTGGGTGTGAGCCCAACGGCGAGGCAACGACTCGGCGAGCAGGTCACGGGCGATCTCACACGCCCAAGCGGCATCGGCGTTCATGTCTCCGACGCTACGGACACCTCAGCGGACATCCACGGACGCCCCCGGATCATCTGGGGACGTCTTGGACCTGACGATCCGTCCCCGTCCCCGAACGCACACCACCAAGCCGGCCCGCTCCAGCTCCACAAGCGCACGCTGTGCAGTCTGCCGCGAAACGCCGTAGCACTCACTGATCCGAAGCTCTCCCGGTAGCACCTCCCCGGCACGGAAGGCACCACCATCGATCTGCGCACGAAGCTGAGCGGCGATTCTCTGATACTGCGGTCCACCAACCACGCCCGGTGTGCCCTGTCCGGGGACGCGAACGAAACGCCCCACACCTGCTGTGACCGTGATCAAACCCTCATCCCGCAGAACCGCCAAGGCACGACGAACCGTACCGCGTGTAACGGCGAACTCCTCGCACAAGGCCGCCTCGGAAGGGAGCCGTGAAACTTGCGAGTATTCGCCACTTGCGACACGCTCACGCAACGTCCCGGCAATCTGAAGGTAAGCGCCGTACGGTGTTGGTCTCCGCGAAACCATTTGCCGCGCCGTTCGGTCACAACTTGAGCGAGTCGTGCCGTCCTCCGCATTCAACGCGAATCAACACCGTCGAACTCAGTGACCGGATGTGTATCTTGTGTGCGCTTTCGTTCAAGCACCACAGGCGGGCAGTTCAACGCGTCAGCGAGTTTCCGGATCATCGATGGTGTCGCATTACGTGTCCCCGACTCGATCTCGCTGATCAAGCTCAGTGCCACACCGCATGCCGCTGCGAGCTGGGTCTTAGTTAGTCCAGCTTGTTCGCGGGCATAGGTCACTGCTTCGGGCTCATGATTCAGCGGATTCTTTGGACCTCTGCGCGAAGGCATCACAGACTCCCGTCTATTGAACACGTCGACGACTGTGTGCCTGCACACGCGCCCAGACCCATTTGCCATGGGGAACTGTCGGAGTTACCCCACACTCCGACGACAGCGCCTGAACGATCGGCAAGCCCCAACCGCCCGTACCGTCATCGTGTCCAGGGTCAAGCGCACGAGGGTCGGGCTCGATGTCGAGTGGCGACAACTCAACCACAGGCTTCGGTTTCGGCATGGCGTCCGAGGCATCCCATACGCCCAGCAGGACCGCACCCGGCTCCCGCGTGAACCGCACCCGGATATGGCCGTCTGGCGTCACCTGTACGGCATTGGCTACGAGTTCGCCAGCGATCAGGTACACGTCTTGAGCGATGCCGAGCAAGCCCCACTCGCCGAGCCGGATCTCGATGTGAAGGCGGACTTGCCCGGCTGCCGTCTCTGCGGCCAGACATGTCAGATCCAACTCGCGCGAGGTCACCGTTTCGGGGCTCACCGGTCACTCACCCGCACCCACGACGCCCGCGCGACGGCCGAGCCGAGCACATCGACAGGCCACCGCATCGGGGCGATACGGACAGACATCCAGGTTCGTCATGTCCACGAGCGTTCCGTGAGCTGCGGGACCTCTCGACAGGCTTCTAGGGACGTCTAGGGACGTCTTCTGTTACCGTCAGGACGACGCAGACGCATCGGGAGACCTGGTGAACGACTTGTTGCGGCGCGCACTCCTCGACGCTGACCTCACCGAGGCAGACGTAGCCGAACGCCTAGGCGTAGACCCCAAGACCGTCCACCGCTGGCTAGCCGGCCGCGTCCCCTATCCCCGTCACCGAGCCAACGTTGCGGCACTCCTCAACACCGACGAGACCGCCCTGTGGCCGCAGACGTCCCAACCGCGCGCACTCCCCGAGCCACCAACCGCCGAGATCCTCGCCACATACCCCCACCGCTGGGCCGTCCCTCGCCACGTCTGGCAACATCACTTCGAAAGCGCCCAACACGAGATCGGCATCCTCGTCTACTCGGGCCTGTTCATCGCCGAGGACGCTGGCCTACTGCGGACCATCGCCGACAAAGCCCGCTCAGGCGTGAACGTCCGCCTCCTCCTCGGCAACCCAGACGGCCCAAGGATCGCTGAACGCGGCGCCGACGAAGGCGTAGGCGACTCCCTAGCCGCCAAGATCCGCAACGCCCTCGTCCACTACCGTCCCCTCCTCGACGTTGAAGGCATCGAGCTACGCCTGCATGACACGGTCCTCTACAACTCGATCTACCGAGCCGACGATGACCTCCTGATCAACCTCCATGCATATGGCATACCTGCAGCTCAAGCACCAGTCCTTCACGTTCGGCACATCGAGCGTGACGACATGGCTTGTACCTACCACGACAGCTTCACACGGGTCTGGTCAGGTTCAACCACCTGCATGTGACTCGGCCATGTGAGCAGCGGCCAATCGCGGCCAACCGTGGGTCCGGTCCTGCATCGGTGGTAGTTCGGCGCGCAAGAATGTCAGACCCTGTCCGTACCGTTCCACGTATGAACACGGAGGTCGCAGTGGGAGTGTCCCAAGCCCCAAAGCCCTTCCGCCGGCTGAGCACACTACAACTGGCATTGCTCGTTTTCGTGCTTGTGTCCATTGGCTGCGTACTTCTCTACCTTGGTGGACGAACTGATCTTTGGCGCAATCACCAAGGCCTACAGACCTTTGTCAACAATCTCGGCAGTATTCTGATCGTCTCGGTCGGACTAGCATTGATCTGGGAATGGTTTGGAAAGAGATCATTTGCTCGAGAGATACTCGAGACGGCCCGAACAAGCACGGATGTCCACGCTGCCGGCCTAGTTCAAGTGGGCATGAATTATGTACAGGACGCGGACTGGGATGCCCTCTTTAGCGGCGTGCAGAAGCTAGACATTTTCGTCGCCTACGGTCGAACTTGGAGAAATTCCCATTTCGCCAAGTTGCAAAGAGTGGCCACGACTCGCGGAGCACGTATTCGTGTATTCCTTCCCGATCCAGATGATAATCATACGATGTCCGTCCTGGCTGAGCGATTCTCGATGAGTGAACAGAGACTCAAGGACGCGGTCAATGAAAGCAAGTTGGAATTTTCGTCACTCCAACAAGCGGGTGCTGCGGACGTGCAGGTCTACTTCCGCAAAGGTGACATGGTTTTCTCTTGTTATAGGTTCGACAATATTGCAATAATTACGTTGTATACACACAGCCGTTCTCGGGGACAAGTTCCGATTCTGGTGTGCCGTAATGGCGGTTCACTTTACGACTTCGTGCGCGACGAACTCCGAGCAATCGAGGATCAGAGTTCGCCTGCACCGTGACCTGGAAGAAGGACATCACATGCTGGATAACATTACTCTCTTCCATGACGATCTTTCCCAGGACGCCGTAGCGGAAATCCGTCGAGTAGACGCATTGGCATGTGATATTGAAACTTCGGGTCTCGACTGGCGTGCCGAATCCATAGGGACGTGTCAGTTCTACACCCCGAGCCTTGGCGCACTCATCGTGCAGTTTTCGCCAGATTCCCTTCCACCTCTCAGAATCAAGCGCATCATGGAAAGTCCGACAGTAACGAAGGTGTTCCATCATGCACCCTTCGATCTACGTTTCATGTGCGCCAACTGGCATATAAAGCCACAGGCCATTGCATGCACAAAGATAGCCTCGAAGATCGCCTTCCCTGCAGCATCACCTGAAAATCATAGCCTCAAAGAGCTGCTTGCCGAGCATCTTGGCATCACGGTCGACAAAGGCCAGCAGTCCAGTGACTGGCTTGCTAACAAACTTAGCTGTGAACAACTCACATACGCCGCGAATGATGTACGCCATCTCCTTGAATTGCGTGACTATCTGGAGAGCGAAATTGCAAGAAAAGGACATTTGCGCTTGTATCAAGCATGTCTAGACTTCCTGCCCAGCCGTATCGAACTAGAAGTTGGAGGCTGGCCCGACGTCTATAGTTACTGACCCCTCGCGAGGGCCCTGGCCAGTACATTTGTCTGTACTGGCCAGGGCTTGCTTTTGTACCCTTCCTCCAAATATTCAGGGCTGAATTGCAGTGGAGATGATCCGTTTGACCCTACGGCGGTCTACACCGTATTTTTCGGCGAGGTAGCGCTGAGATAACGGACGACCCGGCCCCTCTAGGCTTGCCAGGTAGTCGGCAAGTACGGCCTGTTCTGTACTCTGCTCCACTTTGGTGCGAGAGTCTCCCGATTCTTTCGACGCGCGCGATTGTAGTTGGTCGCCAGTTTTCTGGCGTGGTGTTGTTGCGCTGCGGGTGAGCGTCATCAAGAGTTCGAATGACCCGACCAGAGCCAGGGCTGGCCATGCGCTGACCAGGGCGCCTATGGGGCCGTGGTTTAGGCCGTGCGCCACGTTGGCGCCGATGGTGGCCACGATGCCCACTCCCAGGCTCCACTTGGCCAACGGTGGTACATGCTGCTTCCGGCGGCTTGCGTCCAGGATCACCATGGAGGCGGCCCAGATCAGGCCGTCCACCGTGATCGGTACCAGTCTGGCGGTTGTACCGGACTCGCCGTGGGTGCGCACCAGTTCGTAGGCGTGGCGGTACGAGATGACTGCGGCGACGATCGCGACGAGGGTTACGGCTAGGGCCGTGGTGATTCGGGTGAGGCGATCAGTCACCGGCCCACTCCTCGTGCAAGCGTCCCCACTCGCGGACGGTGACGGCGCGGAGTTCGCTCGCGTCTCGGAAGCACGTTGGGTAGAGGAGGTTCTCGGGAGCCTCGCCGTTCGGGATGGTGGGGTCCGGCTCGGCGAGGCTTGGGACTTCGACTAGGACATACCACTCGTCTGGGGCGCCCTGGGCGAGGATGGTGCCGGGTAGCCATGACCAGGTGGTGTCGTCGTGCTCGTCGGCGCCCCTGGGTGGGTACCAGACGAGGACTTGATCGTCTTCTTGGAACAGCTGGTTATGGCGGGTGTTGATCTTGGATTGCATGGGGCTCCTCTCCCGCCTGAGGAAGGGAATCCGGGGGAGCGATTCTGGGAGCACACGGGATCGGACTCCTCGGGACCGGCCCGGACCATCTCAGGCGTTTTGGCTGGTGAGGGGCTTCCCGTTCTACTCAGATCGACCTAGATCTATTCACTTGTGTTGCTTCGGGACGAAGAGGTCGTGGGTTCAAATCCCGCCACCCCGACAGAAAACCGCAGGTCAGAGGCCGGTTCTCCTTCAGGGAGACCGGCCTCAAGATCTTTTGTCCGTCCTTCGTCCGCGAACCCAACTGTCACCCCCAGACACCGTCCGCCCCGCACCAGCACCGAGAGACAATCGCCTCGTCCCTCCGCCGTTCAAGAACCTTGCTTTCGCCCACCTGGTCGCGACGCCGCCAGCGAGCCACCCAACAAAGCCCAGCCCGATGCAACCGACCGGTCACGGTCACCTCACCATGGCTGGGACGAGCCCTGCGGCGGGCAGAGCTCTCCTGGGCTCGTTCCTCTAA